>CAZBUF010000297.1:0-10620 GCA_964495025.1 uncultured Bacteroidales bacterium
TTGTCAATGGAAAAATATAATGCTTATTTTGCTGAAGATTTCGAAAAATGGAGAGGTGATAATAAACAAATTGACGATGTTTTATTAATTGGTATTGAATTTTAATGTAAATATTTCTTAATAATATATTATGGACAATAAAAAAGATGTCAGAGGCTTTCTTGAATTTGTATATGAATTTTACAAAACTATGAAAGCACACGAAATCACCCTGGTTTATGAAGGTGAAATTACTCACCAGATAACCAAAGCCTTTACATCTTTAACCGAATCAAATATGGCTAAAGATGATGAGGCAGGATCCGTTCAAAGAAAGGTGTTTCATGTAATGGTTGAATGTTTGCAGAACATAAGTAAACATGCTGAAGACTTTACATCAGACGATTACCTGTTCTCAGGAAGAGGAATCTTTCTGGTAAGTAAAGGGGAAAATGAATATAGCGTAACCACAGGTAACGCTGTTGAAAATGACAGAATTGAAGAACTTACTGAAATGCTTGAGACAATCAACAAGATGAATAAAGATGAACTCAAGCAATTATACAAGAAACAAATGAAAGAAGGCAGATTATCGAGCAAAGGTGGTGCAGGACTTGGATTTATTGATATTAAAAGAAAAACCGGCAAAGAATTAGAGTACCACTTTCTACCTATTTCCGATGATACTTCATTCTTTTTATTAACTTCAACAATAGCAAGAGAAGAGATTTAAACAAATATATACTATGGAAACAATTAAGATTCAAGGAACGGAAGATACTCCAAAAATAATTTTAGACGCAGACAATAAATTTATGGAAATTTCCGGTCGTTCATTACCTGAAGATGTCGCTGCATTTTATGAACCGGTCTTAAATTGGTTAAATGAGTATTCTGAAAATCCAAATGACAAGACCATCTTCAATTTCAAGTTAACATACTTTAATACTGCGTCATCAAAGTTATTGCTTGACATTTTAATGAAATTGGAAGAGATGCATGAAAATGGGAATAACGTGTTAATTCGCTGGCATTATCCTGAAGATGATGAAGATATGGAAGAAGCTGGAGAGGAATATGCTGATATTGTTGATGTCCCGTTTGAACAGGTAAGCTATTCACCCTAATATTTATACCAGTTTTTTCACTTTGTTCTTAAACCAGTTTAGTTAATGAGTGAAGAGATTCTAAGGGCTTTGATGCAATTGTTTGCAATTATTGCAAAGCAAGATGAAGGGGTTGAAACCACTCAGGTTGAATATGTAAAGAATTTCCTTCAGCAACAACTTAGTGATGAAGAAGTAAAGGAATACTTCAGGCTATTCGAAGAACATGCCGGACTTATTGATGCAGAAGATAAAGAAGAAGATGAAGAAAAAGACAAAAGGAAACTTACATCCGTTAAAGACTCGGTCAGAATTCTCGGCCTTTGTAAAAAAATCAACAAAACACTTACCCAAAAACAGAAAGTAGTAGTTCTTGTACGACTATTTGAAATTGTTAATGCTGACCGTAAATTCACTGATCAGCGAATGGCAATAATAAATACTGTGGCCGAGGTCTTCAAAGTTACAAAAGAGGAATTTGTAAGTATCGATTCATTTGTGATTAAAACCGAACCTGACCAACTGGATGATATAAATATTCTGATAATAAATGATGATCCCACAAGATATATACATGCAAAAAAAATACTCACAAAGGAGCTTGATACAAGTATATTCATTCTTCGGATATTAAGCGTTGATCTTTATTTTTTAAAATATACAGGGGCGGAAGCTTTATTTCTCAACGGGCTGCCGATAAGAAATGACAGGATATATTTATTTGCCAATGGCAGTACCGTAAAATTACCTAAAGGGGCTCCCGTTTATTACAGTGATATTGCAGCACACTTCCTCGCCGACATAACAACAAGCCAGATATCATTTTCAGCAAGGAACCTGGAATTCAAATTTCCAAATGGAAATATTGGTATAAGAGACGTGACTTTTTCAGAAAGTCACGGCAGGTTGATCGGGATAATGGGGGCAAGCGGAGCCGGGAAAACAACTTTACTTAACATTCTCTCAGGCATTGATCCTCCTTCAAAAGGACAGGTGCTGATTAACGGCCTGGACCTGCATAAAGAAAAGGAAAAGCTTGAAGGAGTGATAGGCCTTATCCCACAGGATGATCTTTTGCTTGAAGAGCTTACGGTGTTTCAAAATTTATACTATAATGCCAAACTGTGTTTTAAAGATAAATCGGATGAAGAAATAATACAATTAGTAGAGAAGACTCTCCAAAACCTTGGATTAACTGACAAGAAAGACCTTAAGGTAGGCTCACCGTTTAATAAAACAATTAGCGGCGGGCAAAGAAAAAGGCTGAATATTGCTCTCGAATTGATACGTGAGCCATCAATCCTTTTTATCGATGAGCCTACATCAGGATTATCTTCAAGAGACTCGGAAAATGTTATGGACCTTTTACTCGAGCTTACATTAAAGGGTAAACTGATATTCGTCGTTATACACCAGCCAAGTTCCGAGATTTATAAGATGTTCGACAGGATGATTATTCTTGATGAAGGGGGATACATCATTTATTACGGTAATCCTGTTGAGGCCGTGATGTATTTTAAGCGCCTTGATGTACAGATAAACAGTGAAATTGGCGAATGCCCGACATGCGGTAATGTCAATCCGGAGCTTCTGTTTAATATTATTGAAGCAAAGGTTGTTGATGAATTTGGTAATTATACTGAATCCAGGAAAGTATCACCTCAAAAATGGCATGAATATTATAAGAGCCATATCAAACTGAGGGAGATCAGGCAGATTAAAGACTCACCGCCAAGCAATTTAAAAATACCCGGCTGGTTCAAACAATTCAAAATATACTCAATAAGAGACTTCCTGTCGAAAATCAGTAATACACAGTATCTTGCAATAAGCATGATCGAGGCGCCTGTTTTAGGTTTTATACTGTCATATATTATCAGGTATATTGAAGATCCCAAATCCAACATCTATATATTTCGCGTAAACGAGAATATCCCCATATTTATTTTCATGGCTCTTATTGTTGCATTATTCCTGGGATTTATGGTTAGTGCCGAAGAAATTTTTAAGGATAGAAAAATGCTCAAACGCGAAGCATTTCTTAATCTGAGCCGTTCAAGTTATCTTATCTCAAAGATCCTGATCCTTTTTATTATTTCAGCAATACAAGCTTTCTTATTTGTAATAATAGGAAATTCAATACTCGGGATCAGGGAAATGTATTTTGAATACTGGCTCGCACTATTTTCAACAGCAGCATTCGCTAATATTCTTGGCCTGAATATCTCGGCTTCTTTTAATTCGGCAGTTACAATTTATATTCTTATCCCCCTGATAATGATTCCCATGATGATTCTGAGCGGGGCAATGTTTAGCTTTGACAAATTGAACAGAAAGGTCGGAAGAGTTGACAAGGTACCCTGGATCGCAGAAATAATGGTAACAAAATGGACCTACGAAGCTCTGATGGTACACCAGTTTAAAGATAATAAATTCAATACAACATTTTACAAATATGATAAAATCATAAGCCATGCAGATTTCAGGAAAGTATACTGGATTCCTGAACTTAGAAAAAGGCTGGAAATTGCTGATAATGACCTGGCAGCTACAGGAAAAGTGGCAGATTCGGGCAATGCATTGAAAGTAATATACAATGAGATTGCCAGGGAAATAATTAATGTCCCTGATATTAAATTCGATGCGCTTGATTCACTCAACCCTGAACTTTTTAACCCCGGCATTTCAAGTAAAGTTGATGTTTACTTAGATGAATTAGACAGTTATTATAGTAATAAGTTTTCCACCGCTGACAGGCAAAAACAAAAAATAATCAACAAAAACCTGGAAAAAAAACCTGATGTTTATTACCGGTTCAGGGATGATTACCATAATGAAGCAGTGACGGATATTGTCAAAAAGGTATATGAAACAAACAAGATTCTTGAATTCCGTAATGAACTGATTCAGCATACCGATCCTGTATACCAGGATCCCGTTGTAAAAGGTAAGCTTGACTTCCGCGCCCATTTGTTTTCACCAAAAAAACAATTTTGGGGAAAATATTTTGATACATTCCGGTTTAATATAGTTTTTGTATGGATACTTACAATTATTTGTTATATAACGCTTTATTACGAATCATTTAAGAAACTTATTAATTTATCCGATAGACTTAAAAGATGAAATTAGATTTTAAAGAATTAGTTTTTGATATATTTATGTTCATTGCTAAATTTGTATAATTATAATAATTTAAATTATGGTAAGAAATTTATTGATTATACTGCTTGTACTGTTCGTGATAACATCATGTAAATCAAGCGGAGACAAGGCTGAAACACTTGAAATAGATGATTCAGAACTTATTGAAGGAGAACTGGAAATCTCAAAGGAGACTATTGATGACATTATCCAGAGTGTGTCATCTCCGGTTGAAATGGCTGCCCTTGTTAAAGATCTGGGAATAGACTTTTCAAACAAGTACCTGGCCCCGACCAAAAACATAGATCAGTTATCTACCAGCTACAAACAGGCTTTAAATCTGGGAGTATTTGGCGCCGATCTGGGTTATCTTAATATGTACAATAAAACCGCATCAGTAATTGAATATATCTCAGCCATAAAAACACTTGCTGATGAGATCAGGGTAGGACAATTTTTTGATTTTACCGTCCTTAAAAGACTTGCCCAAAATTACCAGAACCTTGATTCATTGATGTACATGTCCCTGCACAGTTTCAATGAAATGGATCAGTATCTGCGCGGCAATAACAGAAGTAGCATAAGTGCGCTTATTATAACAGGAGTATGGATTGAAGGATTATACCTAGCAACACAGGTTGCGAAAGACTCGCCACATCCTGAGCTGGCTGAAAGAATAGGAGAACAAAAAATAATCCTTGAAAAACTATTGCTAATAATTAATAATTTTAGTGGCGACAAACAGTTTGCCGGTTTATTAAAAGACCTAGCTATAATAAATAATGAGTTCAAGGATGTTGAAATATCTTACATCCCGGGTGATCCTGAACCAAAAGAAGAAAACGGGATGCTGATAATTATTCAGCATGAAGAAAGTGTGATCAAAATATCAGATGAGCAACTGCAGAATATTATAGCAACCACTGAAAAAATAAGAAACAAACTTATCAGTTTATAGTCTTTTATCCGGAAAAATCAACGACAATCAAATAATTACAAAATAATGAAAAACATTATAAAAGCCGCTTTCATTTCGTTATTCTTTCTTTGCACTTCCGCTCACGCACAGGATCTAACGCAGTTAGTGGCTCAGTGTGCTGCCAATGCCGGTAATGTTACGTATCTAAAAGACTTTGTTGTTAAGCTGGATGCCGGCACACCAGGCGGAGCGCTCCCAACAGCTCGATTTGCAATGATTTTAAGTAAAAATGCGATGTACAGATTTTCTATATGTACAGCCCCGACATCAGACGGCGATGCAGTTCTCCAGCTTATGGACATGAACAGATTGTTAGGGAGCACTTTTATTCAGGCCACCGGTAAAGAGTTCCCATATTTCGACTTTAAATGCCAGAAAACAGGAGTATACCATGTTTTTATTTCTTTTAAGGAAGGTAAAGCCGGGGAAGCCGCAGGTGTTCTTTCACTGGTAAAGAAATTTTAAGATAATTATACCTTTCTAAATATTTACTGCTCTCAGATATAATAGAAGTCCCGGAAACAAGTTAAACAGCAGATCGCTTATCCAGCCCGGCCTGATATTGATAAAATAATGTGTATACAGAAATGATATTGATATTGACGATATCAGGATCATTTCATAGCCGGCTGAAGGAACGAAACAATAAACCGCTATGGTAAAGATGAACAACCAAAAGAAGAACATAAGGTATTTTCTTGAATATATTTTCCTTGTCGCATAAACACTTACCATATAAACACTTCCAATAATCAGCATTAACAGATAGTACGCAATTAAAAGCTTATAGGACAAATTAATTTTTATATCATATCTTCTGTATGAAAAATAGCTCCTGTATGTATCAATTACTCCGTTAATATCAATATCCCCCAGATAATAATATGACAATATCAGTATATACGGGATCGATATCCCGACAAGAGTAAAAATCCACTCCCGCAATATAAATGGCCTTAGCAATATTAATCCTGCCCAGATAACTGTAATGAGAAAAATATAATTAAAATAAAAAAGACTCGCTACGGAAATTAACAATGCTGCATCAAAGAAATTGTAACACAGCTTCTCTTTTTTATAGGAATCAAAGATCTTATATATTGCAAGCACCACGAAAAAACAGCCTATCAATGCAGGATTCAACCTGTTAAGAGGTATAAAAGAACTGCAGATGAGAATATAAAAAAAAGCCGGCAATTGTGTCCTTGTCTGGATGAAAAAGAAACGGACATTTAATCTTGCCAGCATAAACCCTATTGTTATCAGTAAAACAAGGGAAAACATAGTTGCTATTACCGGATAAGAATATTCAATAAACTGAAATGGCCTGTATATGGGCGTGGGATAATAGTCAAAAACAAATGATGAGGTTTTATGTATTAAAAATGAAGGTAGCCAAAACGCAAATGCCAGGATCAATATTAATATTATTACAAATTGTTGCCTGCTTTTAAAAAGTCTGATTAGCATAAAAAGGTATATTATTCACGGCCAACATAAAAGTAAATTTTTTTCTATTCACTTATTGTCTGATGCTTTATAAAAGCTCTTCCAGTTTTTTAACCAGATTGCTTTTGGGCGTAACTCCAACCTGTTTATGTGCCAATTCCCCGTCCCTGAAATATAGAATTGTTGGTATACTTCGTATACCATACCTTGTTGATATCTCATTATTGCTATCTACATCAAGCTTGCCTATAACAACTCTTTCCTTGTATTCTTCGGCAATTTCACTTATTATCGGTCCTACTACGCGACATGGGCCACACCATTCCGCCCAAAAATCAACCATCACAGGTTTGTTTGATTTTAGTACAATCTCGTCAAAGTTTGCATCAGATAGCTCTATTGTCATCGCTTAAAATTTTATATTAATAAATAGCGTACTTATATCTTTCTTCTAATTTAATAATTGCTATATTAAATATCAATTTACTTTATAGTCAATTTCAGGAGTATTTTCAAGATAATCTATAAACTGATTGGAAGGATATATTGTATAGTTTCTTGAAAACATCTCCACACTTATTTTTTTTGAACTATCATAAATTAAGAATTTTAAATTTGTTTTACCATTGTTTTTATCAACATAGCTTTTAATATCATTCAGGAATTTATCTGTGAGGCTGTTAACGGGAATTCTTATTTTAATACTTTTTATAAGTTCCTGCCTTGCATTATTTAATACCTCAATGTTTTTTATTTTAAACTCCAGGTCTATGTTATTCCTCCATGTATTTTTCTGGACACTGCCTTTGATCAATAGTGTATATCCTTCATATAAGTAATGCCTGTAATTCTCATAATCCATGCCAAAAAGCATAAATGTATATGAATCAGTATAATCCTCAATTGTAAATGATCCATAAGGTTTTCCCGTTTTTGTAATAGCATTCTTAACTCCTGTTACGAAACCCAGAACTGTTATTTCCTTTCCTTTGAGGCCATCAAGATTCCTGAATTCCGAAAGTTTTGTATTACAGAAAGTATTTACTTCAAGTTTATAGCTATCGAGAGGATGAGCCGAAAGATATATTCCTATCAGCTCTTTTTCCTTATTTAATTTTGTCAGGTTTGACCATTCTTCGCAATCCGGAATTTGCGGCCTGGCAATCTCTATGGCTTCAACATCTCCGAATAATGTAGGTTCAGCATTTGATTCACTCTGAATTTTATTCCCGTACCTGATTAAATACTCAATGAAGCTGATATTATTGACATCACAGGCAAAGTATTGACTTCTGCCAATAGTCTGAAAACTGTCAAATCCCCCCGCCATTGCCAGTGCTTCAATACTGCGCTTATTAACTATTGTAAGATTAACTCTTTCAACAAAATCAAAAATATCCCTGAACGGACCGTTTTCTTTTCTTTCCTCTATGATATGCCCGACTGCTGCCTCTCCTATACCTTTAATTGCTGCCAGGCCAAAACGCACATCACCATCCTTGTTTACAGTAAAACGCATAAAACTCTCGTTTATATCAGGTACAAGGACCTTTAAACCCATTCTCCTGCATTCATCCATGAAATGTGTAATCTTTTTAATATCGCTGAGATTCCTGCTTAATACTGAAGCCATGAATTCAGCCGGGTAATGAGCTTTCAGGTATGCTGTCTGATAAGATACATGGGCATAACAAGTGGAGTGTGATTTATTAAATGCATAATGTGCGAATGCTTCCCAGTCTTTCCATATTTTTCTTGCCTTGTATTCATCATAGCCATTATTCTTACACCCGTCAATAAATTTCTCCTGCAGCTCATCCATCATTGATATTATTTTCTTACCCATTGCCTTGCGGAGTGTATCTGCCATACCTTTTGTAAAGCCTGCCAGCTTCTGTGAAAGCAACATGACCTGTTCCTGGTAAACCGTTATGCCATATGTGTCCTTAAGATAATCCTCCATTTCAGGCAGATCATACTTTATTTTTTCTTTTCCGTGTTTTCTGCTTGTATAACTGGGGATATACTCCATAGGCCCCGGCCGGTAAAGTGCATTCATTGCTATCAGGTCTTCAAACCTGTTTGGCTCCAGTGCCCGTAAATGTTTTTTCATGCCATCTGACTCAAACTGAAACAGGCCTGTTGTCTCCCCTTTGCTATACAACTCAAATGTTTCCTTATCGTCAAGCCGTACATTCTCAATATCTATATCAATACCTTTTGAGTCTCTGATATTTTCTACAGTATCTTTAATAATTGAAAGGGTCTTAAGTCCGAGAAAATCCATTTTCAACATCCCTGCCGATTCAACACGCTTGCCGTCAAACTGTGTGACAAACAAGTCAGTCTCTTTATTAATACATATTGGTATATGTTCTTCCAGTGAGTTCTTCCCAATAATTATACCGCATGCATGCACTCCTGTCTGGCGAACAGAACCCTGCAGTACCTCGGCGTATTTTAAGGTTTGTGAAACAAGCTCATTTGATGAATTCCTTTCCTTTAATAACTCAGGCACTTCTTCATAAGCTTTTTTAAATGTCATCCCCGGCCTTTCCGGTATCAACCTGGCCAGGCGGTCCGCCTCAGACAATTCGAGTTTGAGCACTCTCGCTACGTCACGAATAGCTAACCTTGGAGCCATTGTGCCAAAAGTTATTATGTGAGCCACTTTTTCCCTGCCGTATTTCTTTACTATCCATTGCAATACCTTCTCCCTGCCATCTTCATCAAAGTCAATATCTATATCAGGCATCGAAATTCTGTCAGGGTTCAGGAACCTTTCAAACAGTAGATTATACTTTATGGGATCGATATCCGTTATTCTTAAACAATAAGCGACCACTGATCCTGCTGCAGAGCCCCTGCCGGGACCTACAGCTACTCCCATTTCCCGGGCAGCTTTTATTACATCCCAGATAATAAGAAAATACCCCGGAAAGCCCATCTTCCTTATTGTCCCCAGCTCAAAATCTATTCGCTCTTCCAGTTCTTTCGGGATTTCTCCGTACCTGTTTTTTGCCCCCACAAAAGTTATATTCCTCAGATACTCATCTGCATCCTTAAACCCCTCAGGAATCGGGAAGTACGGCATTATCGGCTCATTATCAAGGCTATATATTTCAACCTTCTTCTCAATTTCCCTGGTATTTACAATTGCGTCAGGAAGGTCGGCAAACAATTCATTCATTTCAGCCTGTGTTTTCAGCCATTCCTGCTCTGTATACCTCAACCTTCCGGGATCATCCACATCTTTCCCTGTGTTGATACAAAGAAGAATATCATGCGCCCGTGCATCCTCCCTGTTAATAAAATGAACATCATTGGTTGCAATATATTTAACCCCTGTTTCGGCTGACAGCTTTATAAGCTGATTATTTACATATACCTGATCCTGGTACAGGGAATTATCAATTTCAGGATTATCAGATTTATGCCTCTGCAATTCGAGATAGAAATCTTCTCCGAATATATCTTTATATTCCAGGACAACTTTCCGGGCTTCATCATAATTTTTATTTTTAATTGTATAAGGGATCTCCCCTTTCATACAAGCACTACAGGCGATCAATCCCTTATTGTACTTTTTTAACAATTCCTTGTCAATCCTCGGCTTATAATAAAAACCTTCTGTCCATCCATAAGATACAAGCTTAATAAGGTTGTGATAACCTTCTTTATTTTTTGCCAGAAGTACCAGGTGAAATCCTCCGCCATCACTCTTTTCCGATTTATCCAATCTCGATCGCCTGGCAATATAAACTTCACAGCCAAGCAAAGGTTTGATTTTATGTTTAACTGCCTTATCATGAAACTCCTTTACCCCGAACATATTACCATGATCAGTTATAGCGATGGCTTCCATCCCGTCTTCCTTTGCTTTTGCCAGTAAGTTATCAATATCGGCTGCCCCGTCAAGAATTGAATATTGAGTGTGTACATGCAAATGGGTAAAAGATATTT
>CAZBUF010000298.1:0-2940 GCA_964495025.1 uncultured Bacteroidales bacterium
TACGGAAGCGTGGAGGTTGGCAGCGGCAGTACAGAAACATTTGTTGTTTCAAACACAGGCGGCGCAACCCTTTCGGTGAGCTCAACAACCCTTACAGGCGGAGACGCAGGTGAATTCACCATTACCGGCGGAGGCGGCAGCTTTACACTTGCGGCCGGGGCAACCCGTTATATTGATGTACTGTTCAGCCCTTCATCAACAGGTGCAAAAGGCACAACATTAAGATTTTCCAGTAACGACCCTGATGAAAATCCCAAAGATGTTGCGTTGAGCGGAACAGGCATAGTCATTCCAGATATCGCAGTTTCACCAGCCACAAAAAACTATGGTGACGTTCTGATTGGTTCAGGATCATCCCAGATTTTTACTGTCACAAATGAGGGAACAGGAAGCCTCTCGGTGAGTTCTTCAAGCCTCACAGGAACACATCCGGGTGAATACAGCATAACAGACGGAGGAGGTTCGTTTACACTCACCCCGGGCTCAGATCATGATATCACAGTAAGCTTTAATCCCGGTTCTGCAGGTTCAAAAAATGCAGTATTAAGGATAGCAAGTAATGATCCTGATGAAAATCCTGAAGATATTTCATTAACAGGTAACGGCGTTGAAGTGCCTGTGGCTGATATAGACGTAGATCCTGAATCACACAACTATGGTGATGTTGAGTCAGGAGAAAACATCACAGAAACTTTTGTTGTAACAAATTACGGAGCAGCCGTATTGTCGGTCACTCTTGTCAGTCTTACAGGAGCTAATTCAGACGAATTCAGCATAACAGGCGGAGGAGGCAGTTTTACACTTGCTACGGGAGCAACACGCAATATAACGGTGCGCTTCAGTCCGGCATCCGCCGGTTCAAAAAGTGCAGTTCTGCATTTTGAAAGCAATGATCCTGACGAAAACCCGTATGATGTTGCACTCAGTGGCAACGGAACAGTAATTCCGGATATTGCAATATCTCCCACTTCAAAAAATTATGGAAATATATTAATAGGTTCATCCGCAGTCCAGACCTTTGTAGTAACAAGTGAAGGCACAGGAACGCTTACAGTTGGTTCAACAAGCATTACGGGTACCCATGCAGGTGAATTCACGATAACAGGCGGCGGCGGTTCATTCTCATTATCCCCGGCTTCAACACGTGATATCATAGTAAGCTTTGATCCCTCATCATCAGGCCCCAAAAGTGCAATACTGAGACTGGCAAGCAATGACCCTGATGAAGATCCGCTTGATGTTTCTCTGACAGGCAACGGTGTTGATGTTCCGGTCCCTGATATTAGTATTGAACCTTCATCTTACAACTATGGAGATGTGGCAGTAGATTCCAGCGAAACTGAAACATTTGTTATAACAAATGAGGGAACGGCCGATCTTTCTGTAACCTCTATAATCATTACAGGCGAACATTCCGGAGATTTCAGCATAATAAGCGGGGAGACCACTTTTATCCTTACACCCGGTAGCACTGAAAATATTGATATCCAATTTATGCCGGGTTCAGCCGGCGTCAGGAATGCTTCACTGGTAGTCACATCCGACGATCCTGATGAAAGCATACTAAATGTTTCATTAACAGGAACAGGATTCATCAATTATATCGAATCCCCATACCTTGTGAATTGCTATCCTCCTGCAGGAGCCCTTTCAATTCCCGTAAATTCGAACATACAGTTCAGGATAAAAGATGACATTGAGGGTGTTGATATCAGTACGCTTTATGTTTATGTAAATGGAATAGTATCAGGAGGGGTCGATCAAACGGGTGGTGATGTTAATATCACATCTCATGGACAGGATTATACAATCTGCTATGACCCTGACACTGACATGCCAAAGGATGCTTTGATTACTATTCAGGTCCAATGCAAAGATCTCGCGCCTTATGTTAATTCAGTGGACAGCACTTATTCGTTTCATACAGCTGACTGGAATACGCTGCACTTAACAACCGCAACTATTGGCCCGGCTGGTGGTATCGTATATGACGATTTTACGGGTTTAGAAATTGATATTCCTGCCGGTGCCCTCGAGGACCCTGCAGATATCACTATTGACCTGGCCAATGATTGTCCTGAATTACCGGAAGCTGTGTTTAGTACGGGATTGGTTTATCATTTCGGACCTGACGGACTGGTATTCAATGACTCGGTAACTATAGTAATTCCTTACTCTCCCGCTGATTTGATAATAGCCGGCGTATCAAGCCCGCAGGATCTGCCTGTATATTATTTCCCGACAACCGCAGGGAGCTGGGTGCGCCTGGAAATATTTGATTATGATGATGATTATGTTTATGTCAAAGTAATAGAATTCTGTTATATGGTTCTGGGAGGCTCAGTAGTGACTGATCTTGAGTACATTATAATGGATGCTTCAAACAGCAACGGATTCATGCTGTGTCAGAATTATCCCAATCCTGTTATTGAATACACTACTATGAGTTTCAGCATACCTGAAAGCGGATATGTTGCATTAAAAGTATATGATATCAATATCAGGGAAACAGAAGTACTTTTAAGCAGGCAATTACCTGCCGGAAAATATGATATTGCATGGGATGCAGGAAGATATAAGAGTGGCATATACTTATACAGGCTGCAGACTGATAAATATGTACAGACCCGGAAAATGATCGTTAAATAATGATCAAATATATTAAGGTTTAAAATAACTGTAAAAAGGGCCATTATTAATGTAATGGCCTTTTTTATTTATAATTATAAAATAATACAAGACTATTTTCCCCCGTTATTTTACATCCGGTATTATCTTTATTAATAATTTTATTCTGTGGATTGATAATCTTTTTTAAATATGAATAATAACATCAGACATTTCAACATCAGGGTATATGGCATAATATTAAACGATAATAATGAAGTACTGCTTACAGATGAGTATGTGCTTGATCAGAAGATGACAAAGTTTCCCGGC
>CAZBUF010000299.1:0-4635 GCA_964495025.1 uncultured Bacteroidales bacterium
CAGGTAATATATGGATAGGCACCCAGGGAGGCGGATTAAGCATGTACAATCCGTACATTGAACGTTTCAAATCATTCTATCATGACCCTGAAAATAAGCATAGTATTTCATCAAATTTTATATTTCATCATAATTCACTGCTACTCGACAAAGACAGTATATTATGGATAGGAACGAATAATGGGTTGTGCAGTTATAATTTAAATGATACATTATTTAACAGGCATCCCCTGATATCTAAAAACAATGACCTGAATGAGTTTAAAGATGTAAGGGTCCTTTTTGAAGATAATGAAGATATAATATGGATAGGCACTAATTCGGGGCTAATAAAATATTTCAAGCATACCGGTAACATTAAGATATACAGGCATATAAACACCGATCCTAAATCAATAAGCAATAATATTATTACATCGATCTCAAAAGACAAAAACAGAAATGAATTATGGGTAGGAACCGAAGACGGCCTTAACATATTTGATATAAAAACCGAAATATTTGAAAGACGTTTTAGTAAAAAAGAAATTTTTAATACCATAAGTGATAACTCCATTACCTCTATTGTTAAAGATGAGGTCGGAAATTTCTGGATTGGGACAAAGTCAGGCGGATTAAATATGTGTGATGCTTCAAAAATGAATTTTTTTCACTGGAAGTTTGATCCGGCGAAAGCCGATGGACTCAGTGATAATTATATTGATTATTTATTTTTCGATGAAAGCGGCTTATTATGGATTGGCGCTACAAATAAAGGTATCAACCTCCTTGATATAAAGGAAAAAAAGTTCACCCTGATAAGGCATGATCCTGCAGACCCCAATAGCCTTTCGTATAACACTATACGGTCCATATATGAAGATAGCAAAGGTAATATCTGGATTGGCACATACGGAGGTGGTTTGAATAAATATGACAGGAACAGATTTGTGCATTTTATAAACCAGCCTGATAACAGCAACAGTTTAAGTCATAATATAGTTTCCGTTTTTCACGAAGATATGTCGGGAAACCTATGGATAGGAACATGGGGCGGTGGATTAAATATAATGAATATAGAAACGGGAAAGATAACCAGAAATTTTCTTAACATACCTGAATTTGTTAATGATATATATGAAGACGCAAATCATAAAATATGGATTGGTTGCAATGGAGGATTATATTACTATGATCAGGCAAATAAAAATTTGATGAGATTTGACAGCCAGCAGGATAAAAAAAGAAAACTGACAGCTGAATCCGTTAATAAACTACTTATAGATCATTCAGGCAACTTATGGGTAGGTACATGGGACGGACTAAATAAAATTGTCCTTAAACCTAACTCCATGGATCTCGATACTATAATACATTATACAAAAAATCCTTCTAATGTTAATGGGTTGAGTGACAACAGAATTATTACATTATACGAGGACAGCAAAAATAACGTGTGGATAGGAACTTATGCAGGAGGCCTTAATAAGTTGTATTATAGCAATACTGGCAACGGAGACAGCCTTACCGCGCTGTTTAAATATTATTCTGTAAATGATGGATTGCCGAATAGTACAATCTTCGGGATACTTGAGGACGATACCGGTAATTTATGGTTAAGTACAAATAACGGATTATCAAAATTCAATCCCCTTAATGAAACATTCAACAATTTCGATGTTGATGATGGCTTGCAGGGAAACCAGTTTTACTGGCGCGCCTGTATGAAAAGCAGATCAGGTGAGATGTACTTTGGCGGCACCAGCGGATTAAATATTTTCCACCCTGATAACATTGAATTCAGCCACAGTTTCCCGAAGGTTATAATAACAGATCTGCTTCTGTTTAACAAACCTGTAAGTGTAGGTGAAAGGGATAACGGACGCCGGATACTGGATAAGTCAATTATTTATACAGATAAGATCAAACTCACAAGAAAAGATTATGCATTTTCATTCGAATTTGCTGCTATTACATATAAATCACAAAATAAAATCAAATATGCCTATCAACTGGAAAATTTTGATACCAAGTGGGTATATACTGATTCAGAGAAAAGATATGCGACATATTCGCACCTCAGACCCGGTGATTATACTTTTAAGGTAAAATCAACAAACAAGAACGGCTTCTGGAATAATGAGTATACAAAAATAGAAATAACAGTTTTGCCTGCATACTGGGAGACCATCTGGGCATTTTTTGTATATGGATTAATTCTTCTGTTATTGCTTTATTATTTCAGGAGTCAGATACTGGCAAGGGCAAGATACAAGCATGATATCCAGCTGGAAAGGATCGAACGGGAAAAATCAGACGAATATAACGATATGAAACTTCGTTTTTTTACTAATATCTCTCATGAATTCAAAACTCCGCTGACATTAATTTTAGGACCGCTTAATAAGCTAATGTCCCTGAGTAAACTTGATAATAGAATTAAAGGCCAGTTAGAATTGATTTATAACGGCAGCAGAAGATTATTAAGATTGATAAGCCAGCTTATGGAGTTTAGAAAAGTCGAGACCGGGAATCTTAAACTGAAATTAGCTAAAAATGATATAATTGCTATAGCTAAAGAAATAGCTTTTTATTTCAAGTCAAAATCCATACAGAATAAAATTAAATATTCATTAAAAATTCCTGTCAAATCTGCTTTTGTATGGTTTGACGAAAATATTGCAGAAACCATATTATATAATCTGTTGTCCAATGCCTTCAAATTCACACCTGAGAATGGGAAGGTGCAATTTTCAATACAGTTTATAAATTATGAAGGAAAAGATGTTATTCCAAACCAGAAGGATGAAAGATATATTTTATTGAAGGTTTCCGATACCGGAATTGGTATTTCAAAAGAAAGGATGGATACTCTTTTCAAGCGTTTTTACCAGATAGGAAAAACAGAAGAACAAAAAAGGGGAACCGGGATCGGGCTGGCTCTTTGCAAAGACCTTGTTGAACTGCATAATGGCGAAATATCTGTTGAAAGCGAGCAGGGCTCAGGCACTGAATTTATTGTTAAAATACCCGTGCATGAATCATGTTTCAATGAAAAGGATTTTATTAATGATGAAGATTCGACAGCAGAAAAATTAAATATGCCGGGTTTTATTAAAGAAGAAGCAGAAGTAATTAATATCGATGAAGATGTAACAACCCTTGAATTCAAAAAGCCGGCTAACTCAAATGCCCCTTCAGTTCTGATAATAGAAGATGATGTTGAACTTATGAAGTACGTTGGAAAACTGCTGGAAGAAAAATATAATATTCTCACATCCAATAGTTGTGAGAAAGGATTGGAACATGCAATTAATAAAGAGCCGGAGTTAATTATTCTTGATATCATGATGCCCGGAATGGACGGTTTTGAGTTGTGCCACAGAATAAAAACCGATATAAGAATAAGCCATATCCCGGTAATCCATTTAACCGCGTTATCCTCAATTGACGACAGAATAAGAGGATTAGCAACCGGGGCTGATTCATATATTTCCAAACCATTTCATCCCGAACATCTGGTAATAAGCATCGATAAACTAATAGAACAGAGAAGACAACTTAAAGCACATTTTCAGACGGAATTTTTTCTCCAGCCTGAAAAATCAACATTACCCTCAATTGATGAAAGATTTCTCAAAAAGGTAATGAATTATATTCAGAAGAACTTATCAGAACCTGAATTGAACGTTGAAGCCCTTAGCAAGGAAATTGGGATCAGTGCTACTCACCTTTACAGGAAGGTTAAATCATTAACAGGCTTATCCACAAATGAATTAATACGTAAGGCAAGACTGAAAAAGGCAGCGGAACTCTTATCCACCAAACAGGGAACGATATCTGAGATAATGTATGAAGTCGGTTTTTCAAATCATTCATATTTCGCAAAATGTTTCAATGAGGAATTTGGTTCTTCACCCAAAGAATTTATCTCCAAACTAACATAATAATTTATAAGATAAGGTCAGGCCTTCTCTGCATTAATTTAATAATCCCTTAAAACAGCCAATAATACTCTGTCAATAACCGGGAATGTAAGATTTCTATTATCCTTTGTAAGATTTGTTATAAGGCATGTCAGAAATGTTTTTTCATATGGTTGATTCTATTCCAACGTTCGTAAGTATTAACCATATATTCGCAACATCATCATTGATTATATGCTATTGTCTGGCATTATGAATCTGAATCATGGTGTATTCACTGCAATGTTATTTTACAGTAGTAGTTTAATTGAACAATATAAGAAGTAAATACTCAATGTGTGTTTGCAGATTAATTTGGATAAAATGTAGGTTAAACCAGTGGTAATAGCCTTTGTTTAGCAGTTGTTGGAAGCCTGCCTTCTATCTGGGGCAGGCTTTATTTTTAAAGATTAAATCGTACTCTTGATTTTTACTGATGCAGATAAAATATTTGAATAAGCTATATTCACCCGTAGTACTGTAAATATTCATACCGGAATTCATGCCGTCATTTAAAACGGTCAAATTCCTATATGAAATAACGTATATAAGGAATGAAATATTTTTCAATATTAATATTTGTGGTTTTGCTCTCAGGATGTCAGAGATATAAATCAGAGAAAATTATTACTCCTTCATTCAGAGATGTATACCTTGATGATTCCGGAATAATCCGGTGGAGTGATAATAA
>CAZBUF010000300.1:0-3055 GCA_964495025.1 uncultured Bacteroidales bacterium
CCTGAATATTTTTTCCTTGTTTTTTTCATGTTGTACTGGTAAAATTAATTCATATTTTTTAACTTAACCAGTGGCCCTATTTTTGGGGAGTATTATAAAACCTGCGAGGACATAGAGAGATGGACAAGAAAGTTATTGTTATATGAGCAAAATCCAGGGAAAGGGGATAATGATTATCTAATAAAATGTTGCATGACACAAGCTGATCAGCCACAGCAGGCAAACGAGATAAACTATGTTGCACCATTTTTACCTGCTAATTTCTATAAAGAACTTATGGAAGAAGAACCAGGCTATAATTCTCTAAATCCAACTTCTCCATTTGGAAATCATTTTATTTCTGAAATCGATAACCATTATGGACTTATGAGTGTATTTGCTCACGGAGGGCCCACCGGGATGAGTGTTACTACAAAAGGTGTAAATTTAACAGGCCCCGATTATAAACATAACGTTTTTTCTTTAAATGAGTTAGATGAAGGGGCATCTAAGCATTACACAATTGCAACAGAATCAGCAAATGGATTTGATAATATGACTAATGTAAATCATCCAGGTGTATTTTATACAGTTACGTGTAACTCTACTCCTTTTGATCATGATTTGTTTAGAACTGAAGTAACAGTAAACTTAGGTATGGGCTGGACTACCAATACTAACGTAGGTGGGCCTATTTTTTTAGGACACACAAGATATGGACAACCTATCGCATCGGCAAAAATATATAAACAGTTTGCAATATTAATCACAAGTGGTACAACTTATAATTTTGGAGAATTAGAAGCTACTTCAAAATCGATCTGTAATTATCATTATCCAAATTATTCTCATAATCTTGTTGGCTGTCCAGAAACAGAAATATGGACAGATATTCCCCAAGAGTTCAATAATGTAGAAATTGATGAGTATAGTAATTATATTGAAGTGACACCTAATGTAGCAAATTGTAAAGTGTGTGTAATGAGTGCATTGGACAATGGAGGCAGTTATTTTGATCCCCGTGATGAAGGCGAATCTGAATATATCTTTTACAATGTGCCAGAACTATATTTGGTAACAATAACAAAACATGACTATCTTCCATACATCCAAAATCCTGATAATATATATATTCAAAATGATTTAATTTATGAACAAAGATACATTTATGGTAATAATTTCTTTGCTGGAAGTAATGTTACTACCTCATGGCCACCTGGCCCTGCAATAATTAAGAATGGAGCTAATATAGTATTTGATGCAGATAATGAAGTAAGCCTTATGGAAGGCTTTGAAGTTGAGCTTGGAGGTGAGTTTGAGATTAAATAATTAGCAATTCTAAATGAAATTAATGAATAATAAACTTTAAATACTAAATAAAATGAAAACACTAAAATTAATCTTTCTTATTATTATGGTTTTATCTACTATAACAATAAAAGCACAAATAAAAGTCGATTCAAATGGTAAGGTAATGGTAGGCAGTTCATCAAGTCCTACTAAAGACTTAGATATAAGGGGTGATGTTAATATTAAACCTTTAACCGCTAATTACTCATTTATAATTGATAATACTGGAGGATATCAAGATAGTTATCCAGTTTTATATCCAAATGTTTCTAATTATGTGAACCTCGGAAAATCCGATAAATATTTTTATAGAGTATATAGCTCTCAATTTTGTGAACAATCTGATAAAAGATTAAAAGAAAATATTAGAGATATTGAAAATCCATTAACATTAATTCAAAACTTAAAAGGAGTTAAATATGATATGAAAATGGAAGTGTTTATGAATGAAGATTCTTTTCCTAGTAATGCAATAATTGAAGAAATTGAAAAACAAAGAAAAGACCAAATTGGATTTATTGCCCAGGATGTGATAAAAGTCTTGCCAGAAGCAGTAGCATATGATGAATTAACAGATGCATATAGTATTAACTATTCAAGTATTACTCCGGTAATTGTTGAAGCTATAAAAGAGCAACAATCACAGATCGAAATACTACAAACTGAAATTGAAAAACTGCAGAATAATGATCCTAAGCTTAAAAGTACAGCGGAGAATGGATTAAATACTGCCTCACAACTTTTTCAAAACCAGCCAAATCCCTTTAGTGAAAATACTTATATAACTTATTATCTCCCCGATGAAGTTAATAAGGCAACAATTTATATTTATGATCTTCAGGGCAGGCAAATTAAAGGAATAGATTTAAGTGAGAGAGGTGATGGCAGCACTGTTATTCACGGATCAGAGCTTAATGCAGGTACATATCATTATACTTTAATTGTGGATGGTCAGGTTGTGGGTACGCATACTATGATTCTTACTGATTAAAGTATTATAGCAAAATGAATTTATAAAGGATGTTCTGTAAGGAGCATCCTTTTTTTTAATACAGTTTTTAATTTAGATTAATAATGTATTATTCCTTTTTTTGTAACCTTTCCTATAAAAGGATGAAAAAGCATGGCTGAATCCGAACCTAGAGTGATAACTATTAATATTTCTTACCTTAAAATAAAATTGAATTATTTAATATATGTGATTTATTATCTAACTATCTAAAAACTTATTCAAATTGAATAATAGTTTGGAAAAACCAATCACCTTAAAATAGGTAAAATCAGTGAACCTCAGGGGACTGAAATCGAACCAATTCATTGAAGATTTGAAGAAAATCAATGCATTGAAGGGATTAAAAATGAATGAATCCTTAAGTAATAAGTAATTAGTACCTTCAAGTGGATTCAGGACATTTAGATTTATCAACTATTTAGCAATAAGAAGTTTAATTGTTTTGGTGAAATATTGTGTGTCATTTGTTTTTGGTATTACGTTTATTCTTGCAAAATATACTCCGGAAGGTAATGAATAACCATAGTAATTATTACCTGTCCAGGTAACCTCAAATGTCCCCTCATTCATATCCAATTCATCAATTAACCGGTAAACAAGGGTACCAAATTGATCATAGATTAAAAGTGAAACTGTGCCAGGAGCATATAATGAGAAAGACATTTGAGTAAATTGACCAAATGGATTCGGATAACTTTGAAGGATATACTTTTC
>CAZBUF010000301.1:0-11444 GCA_964495025.1 uncultured Bacteroidales bacterium
TGAAGATAATAGCTTTATAACAAGTGATCAGGATACATTTTATTTTGATAGATCCGGTATAGATATTAATAACTATATTTTTGAAAAGGAAAAGATCAATTCCTATAATAAAAAACTTGAAGAAAAGAATATCAGTCTGACCCTGGATACTGCTGAAAATAAGAGGCCTAAGATACGTATCTATCAGCCGGCGTTTTACCAGAATTTAATAGTGAACCAGGTTGACTTCAGTTTTCTTAATGAATCATACCAGTCCTTCACAGGAGGAGCAGTATATTTTAATCCCGGCATGAACCTGCTATTTAAGATTGGCACAAATGATTTATTCGATAATTACAAGATCACAGGAGGAATAAGGCTTTCACCGGATTTTGACAGTAATGAATATCTGGTAAGTTTTGAAAACCTGAAAAAAAGACTGGACAAACAAATTGTGTTTCACAGGCAGGCATTCAAAAACCAGGGAGAAGATGAGTCAGGGCAGTTTCTTGTCAAAACCCATACTCATGAAATATCCTTTATTTTCAGGTATCCGTTTGACCAGGTAAAATCATGGGTGAGAACCCTCACTTTCAGAAATGATCAAACGGTATTCCTTTCAACTGATGTTCATTACCTTGGTAAGGAAAATATTAACAGGTCATGGGTAGGATTAAAGGTTGAATATATTTTTGATAATACAAAATCACTGGGTATTAACCTGTATCAGGGGACCCGATATAAATTGTTCGGCGAGCTATACCAGCAGGTGAATGATAAATTTGATGATCTTTTCGTGCTGGGTGTTGATTTCAGACATTATATAAAGCTGCACAGGAGTCTTATATGGGCTAACCGGTTTGCCGCAAGCACATCATTCGGTTCGAGCAGGTTGATATATTACCTGGGAGGCGTGGATAACTGGACCAACATCACTCCTTTTAGGGTGCCTACATTTATTCCATTGAATGAGATACCAATAAACACTGACGTTAATTATTCATACCAGGCTGTGGCTACTAACCTAAGGGGATTTTCGCAGAACATAAGGAACGGTAGCAGCTTCGCGTTAATTAATACGGAGCTGCGCTGGCCAATAATAAAATATATTACAAATTATCCTATCAGCAGCAGTTTTTTAGAGAACTTTCAGGTTATTGGTTTTTTTGATATTGGTACCGCATGGTCGGGCTTAACTCCGTATTCGAAAAAAAATGCCTATGACTTTCAATACATTCCTCCCGGCGGTGACGGTAATCCGATTACGATAATTATTGATACTGACAGGGAACCTGTAGTAGCCGGCTACGGTTTTGGAGTCCGTACACAGTTACTTGGTTACTTTATAAGGCTTGACTGGTCATGGGGCATAGAAAACAGCCAGATCCTTGACAGAATGTTCTATTTTTCGCTTAGTCTGGATTTTTAATTAACAATATAATTCTGTTGATAATTCAGCGGTGAGGGGTTTTTAACAAAAATAGTTTTTGGAAATTACTTTTTAAATATAAATTTGTTGTTTTTATAATTTAAATTCAAAGTTATGGCACATGTAATTAATGATGAATGCACGGCTTGTGGTCTATGTATTGATGAATGTCCTGAAGAAGCTATATCTGAAGGAGATATATATGTGATCGATCCCGATAAGTGTACTGACTGTGCTTCATGTGTGGAAGTTTGCCCGGTTGAGGCTATAAGCCCCGAGTAATAATTTATGCTTAAAACAGTATAAAAACAAAGCCGCCTTACAGCGGCTTTTGTTTTTAACCTACTAATTGCTATCTATGAAAATCTGAACTGAGTTTTTTTTCCGTATTGATTATTATCTGTTACTATTCACTTACGTATGATTGTACGTTGTATGGGTCCCAGTGTGCCGGTTGAGTCATCCATTCTTCTATTTTCATCTCCTCTTCTGCATCAACACTATTTGTTAAATTGCTATCAATTTTAAATTCGTGGATCATCCAGTCTTCTATTAACATTTCACTTTCAATTTCTTCTTTGCAGGATAATTCACTTAATATTCCGGAATTACTGGCGCTATTATAATTAATACAGGCCATCCGGAATTCATCTTCATTGATCGAACCGGGAAAATAATTATCACTTTTATCATTCATTACTTCATTATTCAACTGGTCAATTGTTGAAAAATTCTTCCGGGTATATTCTGACTTTATCTGGCAGTTTGCAATTGATTGCTGAATTAAAACGGCAATTATTATGCTTAATAAAGTTTTCAGGGTTAAGGATTTTGTTGTTGAGTTCATGACTATATTTTTTTTGGTTTTCAGGTTTGTTTAAATGTCTATTATCATTTTTCGTGCCAAAATTATTAATTAACTGAAAAACAGACGTATAGTAATAGTATTGAAATTATTGTACGGCTGTTTAACTGCCCGCATTTGCGACATTGTGTGTACGATAATGAACATTGATTATTTGATCCGGTGTTCGTTTTTGATTTTGCTTTTTCTGATACTCTCATTTTTTCTAATAATTGAATAATAATAATTTAAAAGATTTCATAAATGATTTTACATATAAGACTAAAAAGCGAAGATTAAGTTACAGGTATATGAAGAAATTTTTAAAAAAAAATTATTTTGAGCCGAGAACAATAGTTATTTCTCCTTTAACAACTTTTCCGGAATAATGTTTAATAAGTTCGTATAGCGTTCCCCTGATTGTCTCTTCATGAATCTTTGTTAATTCTCTTGAGACAGATACTTTCCTATCAGGGCCAAAGTACTCAACTAACTCATTAAGTGTTTTTAATAATCTGTGAGGAGATTCATAAAAAATTATCGTCCTGTTTTCACCGGTGAGTTCTTTTAATCTTTTTTTTCTTCCTTTTTTAACAGGAAGGAATCCTTCAAAGCAGAATTTGTCATTGGGCAGGCCTGAGTTTACAAGTGCAGGAACAAATGCAGTTGGCCCGGGCAGGCATTCAACGTCTATGTTATTATCAATACAGGCTCTTACCAGCAAATATCCGGGATCTGAAATTGACGGGGTTCCTGCATCAGTGACAAGGGCAATATTTTCCCCGTCCTTCAATCGCGATACTATATAATCAACCGTACTATGTTCATTAAATTTATGATGCGATTTAAGCCTGGTATCTATTTTGTAATGCCTGAGCAGGTGGCCGGTTTTTCTTGTATCTTCAGCAAGTACAAGGTCTGCTTCATTAAGTATTCTTATGGAACGGAGTGTTATATCTTCAAGATTCCCGATTGGAGTTGGTACGATGAACAGCTTACTCATCATTATTAATTATCAGTTTTCTTCTGATCAAATTCAGTATCTTCTGCACCAGGGTACTATCCATATCCCATGTATAATTTCCTATCAGATAATTATAGCCATCATTAAAGTTTACTACTTCGTTTAATATTTCAATTGTTTTGTTATATTTTTCGGCATCGCCATCAAACAACTCGTTTATAAAAGTAAATTTATCATTTATTCCTATGGCATCTGCTATGTTTGATATCGGTTTTGCCTGCAATTGTGTTGACAGGTCGTCAGCATGCTGCAATTTTGAGATGCTGTCATGAATGGAATCCTGTCCGCTTTTAAACCTGCCGGAAATGACCTTATCAGTGGATACGGATTGTTTATCTGAAGTTCCCATGTCTTTTTTTTCGGCAGAAATATTGTCAGCTTCAGTTTCTTTTAAATGTTCATCAGGGATCTCATTTTCAGCAGGCTGTACCGTGCCGGTTAAATCTTTCTCAGCTTCACCGGCCTGTTTTTTTCCTCCATCTCCCTTTCCTGTATCTGATTGTTTTATCAATAATAAAATATCGTAAAGATTCCTTACTTTTTCAAGTGTAAGGTCCATATCAATTGCAGAGATCTGATCAACACCTGCAAAGTCAGATACCAGTTTCTCAATTTCTTTAACATTTTCGATAACAGCTTCCAGCGTGTTTTTATAGACCATTTAAGCCATATTTTGTAAAAGCATTTTAAATAAAATCACAATTATTAAGATAGTCGAAACTTATTTTTACTGACTCAAGGGATGAATGATTCCTGCATTCGTCAATTTCAACGAAGAAATATTTCATTTGTGCAAGATCTTTATGAGCAAATATTTCCTTAAAATCAATAATTCCGCTGCCTACTTCAGTATAATAAGCTTCTTCGGTATTGTCCATATCTTTCAGATGATATAATTCAAACCTGCCGGGATATTTATTAAAATATTCAAGTGCATCTTTACCACCTTTCTTTATCCAGTATAAGTCAATTTCAAAAATCACCAGGTCCTTATCTGTATTCGATAAAAGAATATCATAGGGGATTTGTCCGTCAACGGTCTGAAATTCAAAATTATGGTTATGATATCCAAATTGTAATCCCCGCTCCTTCATTAAATCGCCGATCTTATTCAGTTCGTCAGCTACCTGTTTATAGCTGTCTGCAGATACCCTCCTCTCTTCAACAAGCCATGGTTTAATAATATATTTTACCCCTAATTCAGCATGCGCGTCAGCGAGCTTTTCAGCGTTGCTCATGTCAATGCCTTTTATTTCAATCCCTGTATGACTGCTTATAAGATCCATGCCCAGATCATCTGTTATTTTCTTAAATTCGGCAGGAGATTTTCCATAGAATTTCCCATCATTATAATCTGCAAGCTCAATCCATTTATAACCTGTTTTTGCAATTTGTTGCAATGTACCTTCAAGGTCTATGGCGAGCTGATCACGAACTGAGTATATCTGTAATCCTATTTCTTTGGTTTTTTCTTTTGTTGATGACATAAGCGATGGTATTATTAATGAACCAGCTGCAAATGTACCTGATTTTTTGATGAATTCTCTTCTTGTGTTCATAGTTTATGTATATTACTGTTTGGTTTTTTAATGTTCGAAATATTAATGAAAGATAAAATATTTATTGTTAGTTTTTTAAATAAATGATTAACGTTTGGTTTTTATTAAGTATTTTCCTAAAGATATATAAAAATATAATTTTCTTTATGTCCTGCTTCTTACAGGTTAAAAACTTAAGCTAAAATAAAAAAAATAAAAATATGTTTTAATTTTATCAATTACTTAAAAATTGTTATGCCTGAATATAATATTGCAGAAATTGCCGGGATTATAGATAAGCCCCTGGTTGGAGGTGGCCGGCCTGTGCGGTTTTTATTGACTGACAGCCGCAGGCTGATATCGCCTGAGGATACTGTTTTCTTTGCACTTACGGGAAAAAGACAGAATGGCCATGATTATATCAAAGAGTTGTATGAAAAAGGAGTAAGATCATTTATTGTATCCGATGACTGCGTATTTTCAGCAGGATTGCCTGAAGCAAGTTATATCAAAGTTAATGATACACTCGGGGCACTTCATAAGCTGGCCCGGCATAACAGAAAGCAATTTCATAAGCCTGTAATAGGAATAACAGGGAGCAATGGAAAGACCATAGTAAAGGAATGGCTGTTTCAGTGCATGTCAAAAGATAAAAGTATTACCAGGAGCCCCAAAAGCTATAATTCCCAGATAGGCGTGCCGTTATCGGTGTGGTTCCTGGGAAAAAGCAATGATATGGGGATATTCGAGGCGGGTATATCGCAGCCGGGGGAAATGGAAAGACTTCAGAAGATCATTGAGCCTTCGATAGGTATTTTCACAAATATTGGCGGGGCCCACCAGGAGAATTTCAAATCCTTTGAACAAAAAGTTAAAGAAAAGCTCAGGCTTTTCAGGAGCTGTGAGATATTGATCTATTGTAAGGATCATGACATCATTGATAAAAACGTTGAGAGCGGGGATCTGCCTGAAAATATAAGGATTTTTAAATGGTCATTGGTGCAGCAGGCCGACCTTCAGATAACAGGTATAAAGAAAACACCTGATTTTACCCTTTTAACAGGTTTATATAATGGGGAATCCTGCGATGTAAAAATACCGTTTACTGACAAAGCTTCAATTGAGAACGCAGTTCATGTATGGGCAACATTATTGTGCCTGGGCGAAAGCGAAAAGCTGATCACTGAAAGGCTTTCATTGATCACACCGGTAGCAATGCGACTTGAGATCAAGCATGGCATAAATAACTGCACACTTATTAATGACAGCTATAATTCTGATATAAATTCCCTGGCTATAGCCCTTGATGCGTTGAGTATGCAATCGCAGCACACACGGAGATCCCTGATATTGTCTGATATGCTTCAGACCGGAAGAAAGCATAAAGACCTTTACAAAGACATAGCTGCATTGATAAAGGAAAAGGGGATAAGCCGTATTGTTGGTATTGGCAGTGATATTTCCGCAAGCTCAGGAGTTTTTGATGTTCCCGGAAAGTTCTTTTTAAGTACCGGTGAGTTTATTGATCAGTTTTCAGGCCATGAATTTCAGGATGAGGCAATATTGCTTAAGGGGTCACGCCGGTTTGAGTTTGAGAAAATTTCTGTGATTCTTGAGTACAAAACGCATTTAACGCGTCTGGAAATAAATCTTGATGCACTTGTTCATAATTTATCCTATTACCGTTCCCTGCTTATGCCGGAAACCAAAGTGATGGTTATGGTAAAAGCTTTCTCATATGGAAGCGGTTCTTATGAGATAGCTAACATATTACAGTTTCAGAGGGTGGATTACCTGGCTGTTGCTTTTGTCGATGAAGGAGTTAGCCTGCGACAGGCAGGTATTACGATCCCTGTACTTGTTATGAGCCCTGAGCCGGGTAGCTTCGACCAGATGATCGAGTACCGGCTTGAACCCGAGATATACAGCTTCAGGACGCTTGAGCTTTTTTATGAGGCGGCAGGCAGGAACCAGGAGGTAAATTACCCGGTGCATATAAAAATTGAATCGGGGATGCACCGACTGGGATTCATGGACTATGAAACGGATAAATTATGTAATAAGTTGAAAAGCCTGAAGAACATAAGGGTTGTCTCGGTATTTTCGCATCTTGCAGCCACTGATGAACCTGTGCATGATGAATTTACAAAAAAACAGATAAACAGATTTGCAGTAGTGAGTGATAAAATCGAACAGTCGCTGGGATATAAACCTCTGAGGCATATTTTAAATTCCTCGGGGATCGAGAGATTTCCCGATGCACAGTTCGACATGGTAAGGCTGGGTATAGGCTTATATGGTGCCAGTGCAACCAACCAGGATAAGTTGCTTAACGTTAGCTCTCTGAAGAGCACTGTTTCACAGATCAAGAAAGTGAATGCTGATGAAACTGTTGGTTATGGCAGGATGGGAGATGTTAAAAAGGACATTACAATAGCAGTGATACCTGTTGGATATGCTGACGGACTGAACCGCAAACTGGGAAACGGGAACGGGAAATTCATGGTTGGAAAAAACTTTGTCAGTATTATCGGCAATGTTTGTATGGATATGTGCATGGTGGATGTATCAGGACTTGATGTGAAAGAGGGGGATGAAGTAGTTATTTTTGGGGATGATTACCCGGTGTCTGAAATGGCAAAGCAATTGAACACCATACCCTATGAGATACTGACAGGCATTTCAGGCAGGGTGAAAAGAATATACTATCACGATTAATATTGCATTTGCCGTGTTTCACGGGTATATTAAGCTGAAACAGCTTAGGCTAATTACAAAATAAAAATATCTCTCTGTGAAAAATAACAGGATATGCTTTTTTAACAGTACTAAAGTATGGGGCGGGGGAGAAAAGTGGCACTGCGAAATATCAACCGCACTGAGTATTAAGGGATATCAGACAGTTGTTATTACAAATAAGAAAAGTGAGCTTTTCAAGCGCGTAAAACCTACGGGGCAGAAAGTATATGCCGTCAGAATAACAAATCTGAGCTTTCTTAATCCTTTCAGGATATATTCACTAAAGAAAATATTCAGGAAAGAAAAAATCAGCATTATCATAATAAACCTGTCAGCTGACCTGAAAGTGGCAGGTATCGCAGCAAAACTGGCAGGGGTTAATAGAATTATATACAGGAGGGGAAGCGCGATACCGGTCAGGGACAAATGGCTTAACAGGTATATTTTCAGTAATATCGTTACTGATATCATTGCCAATTCCGAAGATACAAAAAGGACAATCCTGCTGAACAACGCCGGCCTGTTTCCCGACGGGAAAATAAAAGTTATATATAACGGCCTCGATATAAAAAATTATAGCTCCGGCGTGAATAAAAAGCTGTATGAAAGAAATACAGGTGAAATAATACTGGGAAATATTGGGCGGCTGGTGCACCAGAAAGGGCAGAGATACCTTGTTGATATTGCATCGGAACTGAATAAAAAAGGTATAAAGTTTAAGATACTTATAGGCGGTGAGGGCCCCCTGATGAAGGAACTGACTTCGTACGCCGAAAAGCTTAATGTATCAGGACAAATTATTTTTCAGGGGTTTATAGACGATATCGGGGCATTCATGAATTCCATTGATATATTTGTCCTTACTTCCCTGTGGGAAGGCTTTGGGTATGTTATTACCGAGGCTATGCTATTCAGGAAGCCTGTTGTAGCTTTCGATATTTCCAGCAACCCTGAGATAATAGATGACGGTAAAACGGGATTTCTTGCTGAATCCGGTGATATTCCCGAATTTGTAGTAAAGCTTATCACACTTATTAAGGACGGGGCTCTAAGGATGCAATTCGGAGAACAGGGATTTGCAAAGGTGCAGAGCCAGTTTTCAATTGACAGAGCTATAAAAGAGGTGGAAAGTTATATAAACTCGCTCAGCAGCTAAAGCTTCATCGCCCGTTACTGTTGATACAAAGAAATCAGTATTTCGCTGCCAGCGGCATTCTTCGTCCTGCGCCAAAAGCCTTTGATGAGATACGCAGTATGGGTGGTGACTGGTAACGTTTGTATTCGCTTGTATTTACCAGTCTTATTACTTTTTGTACCACTTCCCCGGAAATACCCATATTTATTATTTCTTTATCAGACTTCTGAAGTTCAATATAATTCATCAGTATCTTATCAAGGATATCATATTCCGGCAATGAGTCAGTGTCTTTTTGATCAGGCCTTAATTCAGCTGACGGTGGTTTTTTAAGAATATTTTCCGGGATAATTTCTTTTTCTTTATTGATAAACACTGCAAGCTTATAAACATCTGTTTTGTATACGTCACCCAGAACTGATAAACCTCCGCTCAAATCACCGTACAAGGTGCTGTAACCAACAGCTGCTTCGCTTTTATTCGAGGTATTCAGCAAAATATTTCCAAATTTATTTGAAAGGGCCATTAACAGGTTACCCCGTATCCTGGCCTGTATATTCTCCTCTGTGATATCCGGGGGTAAATTGAAAAATACAGGGTTCAGTGAGATGCCAAATTGCTCAACAATATTATTTATATTTATTATATCGTACTTAACGCCCAAATTGTTTGCCATATTAACCGCATCGGTCACAGAATGGCCCGACGAGTATTTTGAAGGCATCAACAATACCCTTAAATTTTCACTTCCGAGGGCATTAGCCGCCAGTACCAGAGTAACCGCAGAATCTATTCCTCCTGAAAGCCCTAAAGTTGCCGTATTAAAATCCAGTTTTTCAAAATAATCCCTTATACCCAGCACTAATGCATTATATATTTTTTCTGTTACAGGTTCTTCTTTAACCTTAATATCGGGTTCACCGTTATTTAATATTTCATCGACATTAAATATTTTCAAATCTTCATCAAAGGTTTTCAACCTGGCAATTATTGTCCCTTTTTTGCTGATCACAGCTGAATCACCTGCGAAAATAAGTTCGGTATTTGCACCGATCTGGTTAAGGTAAAATATGGGGATATTATTATTCCTTGCATTGTTTGCAAGGATATCTTTTTTTATATTTTCATAGGTATAGGAAAAAGGTGATGCTGCAATATTTATCAGGAAGTCCGGTCTAAGCTTAACAAGTTCTTCAACGGGTGAGACCGAGTACAACTTATTCTTGCCGAACCCTGTAAGCAATGGCTGGTCATACCAGATATCCTCGCAGATAGTGACCGCGATCCTGTAATTGTCATATTCAATGATCCCAAATTTACTGTTTGCTTCAAAGTACCTGTATTCATCGAATATGTCGTATGTAGGGAGCAGTGTTTTGTTTATTATATATTCTGTTTTGCCGTTATGCAAAAATATGGCTGAATTAAAAAGATTTTTACCTTCAGAATTTTTGTTAATAACGGGGGAACCTATGATTGCCGCTATGTCAGTACAGTGAGAAGCAATTTTATCTGTGAAGGCAGCACATTTTTCTATAAAGGATTTATGTTCCAGCAGATCAAGTGGTGGATATCCGCATACCGATAGTTCGGAAAATACAACTAAGCCTGCACCCTGGCCTTTTGCCTCCTTAACAGCGGATATGATCTTATTTGCATTTTTCTCAAAATCGCCGATAGTATAATTCAGTTGGGCTAATGCAATCTTCATTTCACTAAATGAACAAATATCAAAACATAATTCCTACGCTTAATGAAAAAATACTCATTGTTTCCTTTGAGTTTTTGCTTTTCAGTACGTCAATAAAACCGTTATAATAATTTATGCTTGTGAATAATGCCGTATTACCTCCCAGAGAATATTCAATGCCTCCGCCAAAAAAATATGATAAGTTGAACAGGTTTGTCTCATCGCTTATATTATCATCTTCAAGCTGGTTATCAGAAGCATCGGCTCTTGATTTGATATTTATCTCTGATTCAAGTCCAAGCTTTGCAAAAAAAGACATGTATCCTATCTGCTTTGATTTGAATTTAAGTCCCAAAGGAATGGAAAGGTATTGCAGTTTGTAATTTATTGAGGTCTCCGGGCCAAATTGTTGCTGTGTCCCGCGTATATCAAGTGTCAGGGAGTCGCTATACAGCAGGTTGCCCCCTGCGTTTGATATCGACAGCCCTGTTGCGAAAGCATAATTCTCTGCAAAGTAATAATCAATAATCAATCCTCCTTTGATGTTTATGCGGGCGCCGTCATTTTTTATAGTCTTAATATCGGGCACGAGCCATGAAATCTGGGGATCAACAAATACTCCAAATCTGGCACCTTCGCCGCTATAGCTGTTTACCAGGAAAATAAACGCTACAGTAATAAGAGTTAACTTCTTCATAGTATTTAAATTTACTGTGTAAGTTATACAAAAATAGATAAAAATATCTCATAAATATGATTAAAAATAGATACAGATCATTGTCATAGTATGTTGATAAGTCAGGCTAATCATACCAGAATAAATTTCTTTTCGTTATTTTGCATATTTAATTGGTAATTATAATTTCTTCATGAAAGCAAGAATACTTACCCCGGCATTATTCATATTATTGATAATATCCTGTAAAACAAAAAGATACGATATAGATATTTCTGATATTGATGTGAATATCCGGATCAGGAGATTTGAGAAGGACCTGTTTGAAACTGACCCGTCTGAAATCGAAAATAAAATACCCGTGTTGGAAAAAAAGTATGGCAGTTTTTT
>CAZBUF010000302.1:0-1587 GCA_964495025.1 uncultured Bacteroidales bacterium
GATTTAATATTGATATAATGTCCAAAGCCGCCCGCCAAAAATAAAGCATCAATATCCTGATAAGATAATCCTGCCTGTTTTAATAATATTTTTGTGCCTGAAAAAATGGCTGATTTGGCCAATTGGATTTCACGGATATCCTGCTGGATTATTTGTATGTTATTTTCCTGATGAATAACAAATGTATCTTGCAACAAGCCGCTTTCATCCATTAAATCGTTAGCCAATAAATAAGCTACTATATCCACTATACCTGAACCACAAATACCAAGTGGTTCAGAATTACCAATAACCTGATGGCTCTCCGGATTGGAAAAACCTGAGATAGCCCCAGATACAGCACTCATTCCACACGATATATTGGCTCCTTCAAATGCTGGTCCGGCCGCAGTAGCACATGTAAATATCTTTTCACCTTTCACCAGGGCTATTTCGCCATTTGTTCCAATATCTAAAAAAAAATAATTTTTAAAAGATACTTTTAATGCAGCCAGGCCGGCTAAAATATCAGCTCCTACAAAAGCCGAAATGCATGGCAAAGTAATAACCTTTGCATCTGAGTTTATATGTAATCCCGTTGAATCGCCTTTTCTCGTTTGTTTATCAGTAAATTTCGGCTTAAAAGGAGCCAAAGCGATGGAAACAGGGTCTTCTCCCAAAATGATATGTAACATTGTTGAGTTACCTACAATAATTACTTTCTCAATTTCATTCGGAGTAATGTTTTCGCCTATACAAAAGGTTTCCAGTTCATTATTAATCGCATGTATTATTGCATGTTGCAGTTCTTTTAATCCGTTTTCATGTTTCTGGCAGTAGTTGATTCTGGAAATAACATCGGCGCCATAAATATTTTGTGGATTTAAAAAGGATGCTATTTTTTTAATCTGGCCCGAAAGCATACTTATAAAATAGAATACAACTGTTGTAGTGCCAATATCAATGGCTACGCCATAAGAATTCGGGCTTACATGATTAGTTTTATTGCTATTTAACGGCAGGTCTTCTAAAAATTCTGTTTGACTTGTTAATATATTTGCTTCCTTTTTACCGGGCAGGATGATTTCAATATTTTTATCGGGATAATAGGTACATGAAAGTATAGGGCCTTCACCGGTTAAGTTTACCAGACATTTTCCACACGTGCCTTTTCCTCCGCAGGGGGCATATATATTATATCCGTTTTGTCTTAAAATATCCAATAATGACTGGCCGGCTCCTGATTCTATTACCCGGATATTCTCAGAAGAAATTATTTTTATTTTAAAATGAATCATCAATATCTATCCCTGTTTATAAATTAAATATTTATCAGTATTGGCAAAATACTTAATCTCAAAATGGCCGGAATGGTTAATCACCAAAGCGAACTGTATCGTCTTTTATTTTTTAAAATCAAGGTTCAATAACTTTTATTTCCGATGTCAGTTCCATTACTTTTTTATAGACGGCAGTTACACCGCAATATCTTTCTTCGGAAAGTTCAACCGCTTTCTTCAATTTATCCATTGGAAGATTTTTACCTGTGAATTCATAAACCACGTGCATTTTATAAAACTGTTTCGGGTGTTCTTCGGTAAGTTCCCC
>CAZBUF010000303.1:0-14716 GCA_964495025.1 uncultured Bacteroidales bacterium
GAGAAAAAAGTTAATTTATTAGTAATATATTTTTTTGTCCATAATGGTTTGGTATTATTAATAATTTTATCCTTCTCCAGATCAACCTCTTTTCCATCTTTCCATTCTTTCTCCCTGCCAAAAGCAATCTCCACAGGCAAAAATTTGCAGTATTTACCTAATAGTCCGTTTACTTTGGTTTCTTCCGCAAACTCTTTTGAATCTTTATCAAGATAAAGTATTACTTCAGTCCCTCTTTCTTTTCTGTTAGTCTCTTCAATTGTATATTCCGGAGAACCCGTACACGTCCATTTTATGGCTTTTGAGCTCTTCCTGTAGGATTTCGTATATATCTCAACCTTATCTGAGACCATAAATGACGAATAAAATCCCAGTCCGAAATGCCCAATCATAGCATCTTCCTGGTTTTTATATTTTTCCAGAAATTCTTCAGCACTGGAAAAGGCAATCTGATTTATAAATTTTTCAATTTCATCTGAAGTCATTCCTATGCCTTGATCGGAAACACTTAATGTATTTTTCTTCTTATCAACCTTAACCCTGATTGTCAGGTCGCCCAGTTCACCTTTAAAGTCCCCGACATTTGACATGGTTTTTAACTTTGTTGTAGCATCAACAGCATTGGAAATAAGTTCCCTTAAAAATATCTCATGATCTGAGTATAAAAATTTCTTTATTATTGGAAAGATGTTTTCTGAAGTTACTACGATTTTCCCTGTTTGCATTTTTTGTTTTTTTGTATTTATAATTTAATTTCTGACGGGCATCCCTTTTCAAAGAATATGCCAATATAAAATTACTGCCAATAAGTCACTAATCATTATAAAAAAATTAATAATTGTCATAAATATTCCCGGATAATGAAATGATATTAATAAGTTATATTTCTTACATCAACGTCTTTTATCTCATTCCAGATACCATTTTCAAACTTTAATCCATCATATGAAAAATCCGGCCCATAGAACATAAAGCGGCCCTCATATGAAGGTTTTGCGGGAGATAAGTGATCAAAAACAATCATATCCAGTTCATTATTATACTTAAGGCCCATAACAGCCTTTGTTGAATATTCAAAGATAATCCTGCTTTTCATCTCATTATGATAATTAAAAACCGGCTTACCAAACACAGGTAAATTGTCATCATTGAAATACAGAAGTTCAATAATTTTCTTATTTGTCATCATACTATTTAAATCAAAACCTAACAATGTATAATAATTGTTCCCCATATATTCCTTTTCAATTATTTGGTAATACAACGCACCGTACCAGCTTGTGTCTGTAAGTATAAGTGTTTCAGGGAGTTCTAAAATATCTGATTTATCCGTAAGTTCAAAGAGCCGGTAATTGTCTTCTGATGCAGGTTTATATTGAATAAAGCCAAAGTATTTATGTAACCCGTTGGAATAGGGTAAATTCCAGGTATAAATTCTGATTTTCCTGTCAGGGGATGTGGTTTTACCAAGGTTTTTAAGTGTGTCAAAGGAATAATTGAAAGAACCATTAATAGTGAGTACCTGTTCAATATTCTCAATAATTTCCTTATTTATCTCTTTCTTCTTTAAATCATCTGAATTATTTGAAATATTACCAAATAATTCATTCAGTATTGATTCATATCTTTGAATCAATACTGAATCTGTTTCAAGTGCAAATATCCCTGAAACAGATATAAATAATGAAATATAAACCAGTAGTATATTTTTCAGTCTGCTCATCGAAAAGTATTAATTATAATTGCCGGAAATATATTAAAAATAATTTTAATACATAATAAAAGATATTTTAAAAACAGGGTTGAATTATTTTGTGAAAGGCGACTATTTTATAATAAGGTTGATGTCTCCCATTAATTTATCCTTGTATGACTTTCCAATGGGAATTGATTTAGCGCCATCATGTGTCTTAATAATTACCGAATTATCTTCAATTACTTTTATACTGCTTGTATTAACAATGTATGAGCGATGAACCCTGGTAAACCTGTTGGATGGCAACTTTTGTTCAATTGCTTTCATTGTAAAGTGGATAGTATATTTATCGCTAAAAGTATTAAAGATCACATAATTTTCAAGCGCTTCCACCCAGAGTATATCCTCATATTTCAGGCGCACAAGGGCAGAATTCTTCTTTATAAATATCTCATTATCTTTAGTATCAACTTTATTCTTAAACCTGACGTTTGCTTTATTTACAGCTTTAAAAAATCTACTGTATGAAATCGGCTTAAGCAGGTAATCCGTTACATCATAATTGAAAGCATCCAGTGCATATTTGTCTTTTGAAGAAATTATAATAATCTGAGGCGGATTAGTCAATGTTTCCAGAAAATCAATACCACTCATTTCAGGCATCTCAATATCAAGAAAGATCAGGTCAATATCTTCTTCACTATTAAATGCATTAATAGCGTCTACTGCATTTTCATATGAACTAAGAAGATTAAGCTGATCGGTACGATTAACAAACTCCTCAATTATCCTTCTTGACATTAAATCATCATCAATAATAATACTATTCATATAATAAAATTTTCGTCAACAAATATAATGCAGCCGTCAATATTTTAACCAAATATAACAAAAAAATAAATCTAATTGCAAAAAAAAACACAAACATAAAACAATAATCCCTAATTATCTAACCTACATATAAATGCCCTTTCCAAAACATCAGATCTTTTTATACTTTGCTTCAGCCACTGAATTTTAATATCCTGTTTTTCCTGCTCTGAGAGTGCCCATTCAACATCCGAATTTCTTAATTTTGAAATAAGATTATTCAAAATTATTGCTACAGAAACAGAGATGTTAAAGCTCTCAGTAAATCCAAACATTGGTATCTTTAAACACTCATCTGACATGTTTATTATTTCATCAGATAACCCTTTAAGTTCAGTGCCGAAAAAAAGTGCTGTTTTTCCTTCTGCAATGTTAAAATCATCCAGCAAGGTACTTTTTTTACCAGGAGTTGTTGATATTATCCTATATCCGTTTTGTCTGAGATAATCAATTGCTGTTTTGGTATTGTTTTTCTTTTTGTCAAACTTATTAAGATTCAACCATTTATTTGCCCCCAGTGTTACATCAGGATTTATTTCATATTTATTTCTGTTTTCAATAATATGTACATCCTGAATTCCAAAGCACTCGCATGTTCGCAACACCGCACTCGCATTCTGGGATTGATATATATCTTCAAGCACAACTGTTATATATCTTGTCCTGTCCCTGAGTATTTTGTTAATAAGGTTTGATCTGCGTTTTGTCACATACTGCTCAAGGTATTTTTGCAGATCCTTTTTCATTAATAATGAAATTTAGAATAACAGAAATATAATTTCCAAAAAAAAAGGGAGCACTTAAATGCTCCCTTAATCTCTTTTTCTTAATTATTATTTAACAGTACCAGCTAAATCGGCACCTGCCTTAAATTTAACAACTTTTTTTGCCGGGATAGTAATTTCTTTACCTGTTTGAGGATTTCTACCAGTTCTTGCACTTCTCTTGGAAACTGAAAAAGAACCGAAACCTACTAACGCAACACGATCACCTTTTTTAAGTGCACCAGATGTTGCTTTAATGAAGGAATCAAGGGCTTTCTTGGCATCGGCTTTAGTTAAACCTGCATCGCCAGCAATGGCATCTATTAGTTGTGCTTTGTTCATAATAAATAATTTTTAGGATTAATAAATATTATTCAATTGAATAAAACTATATGCAAATATAGATTATTTCTTAAGTTAAGCAAATTAATACATAAAAAAATGTACATGATCAGGAGAAAATTCAATGCTTATAAATATCAACCATAATGCCTCCGTACTTAAGTCTGAAGAATATTTCCGGGTTTTGCAACCGGCAATAAACATCAAAATACAACACCAAGTTACATATAATATTAAAATCATATAAAAAAAATTTATATTTTTGCGCCCGGAGGAATGGCAGAGTGGTCGAATGCGGCGGTCTTGAAAACCGTTGACCGTTCACACGGTCCGGGGGTTCGAATCCCTCTTCCTCCGCCAATAAAAACAATTGCCCCGGAAGGGGCATTTTTGTTTTCGGACCGTTGTCAAACTTGTTTGAACAATGGGAAGAAAAGAAAAATGATAAGGGCGACAGCCCGGCGATTGTTTTTATTGAAGCTTCCCCCTAACGGGATCACGACCGAAGGGAGTAATCCTCTTCCTCCGCCAATAAAAACAATTGCCCCCGAAGAAACAGTTGTTTTTCCGGCCTTTAAGAATTTATTACAGTCGAATTATGTAAATTTGGATGTTTTTCAGGAGAAATGCCGGAGTGGTCGAACGGGACTGACTCGAAATCAGTTGTCCCGGTTATTCGGGACCGGGGGTTCGAATCCCTCTTTCTCCGCCAATAAAAAGAAAAAAGTCACATGGAAAGTATGGTAGCAAAAAGAATACAATTTGCTTTTTTATTTCTTTTTGCAACAAATGATAAAAAGTTTTTTACTATTCGTTTCATCATTGTTAATTTTTTTAGTGACTTATAATATAACTATTTTTTATATTCTCCAGAAAGGAACCTGTCGATTCCTTCTGAAGCAATTTTTGCATCTGCAATAGCTGTTACCGCATCCATGTTCACATTCACAATATCTCCTCCGGCAAACACTTTTCGTATGGATGTCATTCCCTTTTCATCTACCTTTATTTTTTTTCTTTCTGTGAATTCAAGTTTTTCAAACTGGTTATCGGGAATAAATGAGAAATCCGGCACCTGGCCGATGGCTTCAATGATCATATCTCCTTCCAGCAACATCTCTTTATCTTCATGGAAAGCAGGAGCAAATCTACCCTGCTCGTCAAATACGTATTTTACTTTTTTGCACAGGAGGCCTTTAATATTACCATCTTCATCCAAAACTACTTCTTTCGGTCCCCAGGCAGGGTTAAACTGTATTTTTTCTTCACGGGCTTCTCTAATTTCTTCTTCGGTAGCCGGCATTTCGCCCCAGTCTTCAAGTGAAACGGTTTTAACAACATCATTCTCTCCGGGATGCTGTATATTTTGCAGTCGTAATGCTTCCCGTGCTGCATCAAGGGCTACGTTACCACCCCCAATGACAATTATTTCTTTCCCAACTTTTCTTTGCTTGCCAATTTTATTATCACTCAGAAATTCAAGGGCTAATTCACATTTTTCGTAGTTTTTAACTTTAGTGGAACGGCTTTTTGTATATCCAATGCTCAGGAAAACCGCATCATTCTTTTTAATAAGGTCTTCAAACATCACATCTTTACCTATACAGGTGTTGAATTTGAATGCAACTCCCAGCGATTGGATAAAATTTACATCTTTATCAATGCTTTCCAGGGGAAGCCTGTAAGTTGGCGGACCGGTTCTCATTGTTCCCCCACCCCCGGGCAAGGAATCGTATACGATAACTTCATGTCCTTTTAATCTGAGAAAATAAGCTACTGATAAACCGCCCGGGCCGGCACCAATAACAGCAATTTTTCTGCTGGTGGGTGTACCCGGGTTCAATTCCAATGCTGTTTTGAAGTCTTTAATTGTATCGGCCACATATCTTTTCAGCCATCGTATGGATAAGGCTTCTCCCCTTATGCTCAATGAACAGGCATCCTCACAATGGGCCATACATACCCTTCCGCAAATCGAAGGAATGGGATTATCTTCATAGATTTTTTTCAGCGATTCTTCCGGTTTATCTTCGAATATTGCCTGGATATAATCAGATATTTTAAGATGAGCCGGACACGCTTCTTCACATAGTTTACATTCCAGACACCTGGAAGCTTCTTTTTTTGCTTCTTCTTTGTTATAACCAATAACCTGCTCAATAAAAGAGAGTTTGCGTTTATCAGGAGCAATTACAGGCATAGTGACCCTTTCGGGTTCAAATAAAGCATATTTAAGATCAGAAACAAAGCCTTCATAGTCTTTTTTACGATGTGATAAGCTTGCTTTCAGAATGGAATATTCACCGGAAGAAAAATATTTCTCAGATTCTGCTTTCTCGTCCTTCGGAACAAATACAAATGTTTTCGGGTCAAAATGGATATGGAAGTAATCCCTGGTCAGTTTTAGTGAACCGGGCGGACAAATATCAATGCATAATCCGCAAAAGCAGCATCTCCCGTAGTCCAACTCGGGCCGTTCATTTTTCTCTCCCGGCTTTGATTCTAATCCGGATACTTCAATCATAGTAATCGCTTCGTTGGGGCAAATATCCGCGCAGTTTCCGCAGCCCGTACATGTATCCCAGTCATTCGCATGAAATCCTCTGTACCTCAGGGCAGGTTCTTTCTTTTCAAAAGGATACCTTAATGTCTTTGGTTTAGCAAAGAGATATTTAACCGCTTTAAAAGGTTTCAAAATAGTATTACTTATCATTTTTTCTATCCTCCATTCTTTTTACCGGTCAATTTCAGGAGCTGTTATATATAAACTGATCATGATATTACCAACATCGGCAATACTTTCATTTACAAGTGCTTTCTCCAGTATAGTCAACCCGTGATTATAGGATGGAGTCCTGAAGTGTGCCCTGTATGGTTTATCCCCGCCGTCACTTACCAGGTAAAGTCCCAGCTCCCCTCTTGATGATTCGCATCTTACATACGCTTCATTATGGGGTATCTTCCATTTGAAGGGATTGGGAATTTTAGTATATACTTCCCCTTCCGGCATTTTATCCAGCAGCTTAAAGATCATGTGAACACTTTCAATCATCTCATCCCTCACTACCCATATCCGTGAGTAAGCATCCCCATCCGTTCGTGTTGGAACTTCCCAGTCTACCTGGTCATAAGCTGCATAGGGTTCAATTTTTCGAATATCCTGTTTCATGCCGGTAGCTCTGAGCACCTGTCCGACAGCACCCATTCTTTTCGCTTCTTCATGGGTTATTTTTCCTATATTTTTAGCACGCTTGTAAAATATCCGGTTGTTAAAAAATATGTCATCATAATCAGGCACACAACTCCCGATAGTATGCAAGGTACTGATAATTTTTTCTTTAAATCCTTCCGGAAAATCACGCCGTACGCCACCGGGCCATATGTATATGTGATAAACCCTGCCACCTGTAAGCTCTTCAAACAGGTCCAGTATAAGGTCGCGGTGATACATTGCCCAGTTGGCCACTGTATCAAATCCCAGCATATTGGCATATGCCCATAAACCAAATAAATGAGAGCCGACCCTGGCAAGTTCGAGGTAAATACTCCTTATAAACTGTGCCCGTTCAGGAATTTCAATACCGGCTAATTTTTCCACTGCCATGGCATACATCAGTTCCATGTGATCAGGTTCTACTACATTTATCCTGCAAACCAGCGGAAAATTTTGTATCCATGTTCGCTGCTCCATAAGTTTTTCGAATCCGCGATGAAGAAATCCGGGATTGGCAGTTGCTTTAATAATACGATCCCCTTCAACATTTAATGTGATACTGAAATTACCCACCATTCCCAAATGCTGTGGGCCAAAATATAGTTCAAGTTCTCTCATTTTTTCCCTTTTTTGTCTTTAATAAAAGGAACCTGATCGAAAACATCCTGTACATATTTTCGTGTATCGAAGTCTTTCCTGAAAGGAGGTATTTTATATTCCCTCTCAAGAAAAAGCGGCGTTAATCTGGGATGGCCTACAAAATGAATACCGTAAAGCTCGTGTACTTCACGTTCATAAGGTTCGGCATTTTCAAAAATGTTCAATACGGTATGCAATTCAGGTTTGTCTCTTGTTATCTTTGTTTTAACCAGTATATTTATTTTCCCTTTCTCGCTTTCCTCCGTATAGGCAGTAAGGATATAGATAAGTTCCAATGTATTATCCTTTATCCAGTCTACACAGGATATGAGTGCCAGATGGTCATACCCTCTGTTTTTCAGGGAGCTTAAAATAGTAACAATCATATCTTTATTACAATTGACAACCAGCCTTTGTTCATTAAAAATCTCAACATTAATAACATCAAATGATGATAAAACTTCTTCTTTAAGCGATGTACCTGTATGATTCATTTTTTAATTTTTTGTTGAAACCAATGGTGGCCATTCCAGTTTCCCAAGTATCTCTTCCTGGTTTTTCCTGTAATACTTATACTTCTCCCTGTATTTTTTATAACCGTCTGCCATACCTTTATCAATTAAGGTCCATAAATGGGTAACAGCTACAAAAACAGCCTCGGGACGAGGCATGCACCCCGCAATCCAGCCATCGATCGGTATATATTTATCCAGGTGTTTAATGGTGTTATAAGAATCCCAGTACATCCCTCCGTTTATAGGACAGGAACCAAATCCTACTGTGAACTTGGGCTCGGGCATCTGTTCATAAGAGCGGATAATGTATCTTAATGTTTTTACCGAAACATATCCTGTAATTAAAAACAAATTGGCCTGTCTTGGCGTGGCAACAGGAATAACACCAAACCTTTCGGCATCCCATCGGGCTGTTATAGTGGGAGGTATTTCAATAATCCCGCAACCCGTGCAAAAATACAACGCGTGGAGCGAATATTTTTGCCCCATCTTATCCGGTGATTTAAGCCATTTCCCAAGTTTATTTCTGTCCATATGCAATGCGTTTTAAAAAGTTTAAGCCGTTATTAAAGCTATTATTAATCCTACAAATGCCAGTAAAGTTGGCCATTTCCATAAATACCGCACGGCCTGTTCTATTCTAAAACGGGGAAAAACAGCGTTTACAATAATCAGAATGATAAACACCCCGAGCATCTTTAAAAAGAAGTATCCCGGGTTTTCAGCGCCCCCTAAAAATAAGTTTGCAAAAAGTGATATGCCGATAAATACATTAAAAGCATGCTGTATGGTTGCAAGAGCTAAAAACTTGCCGCTATATTCGGCCATAGGCCCTGATGAAATTTCCTGCGGTGCCTGTATCATTTCAAAAGGCCTTACCCCCAATATAGCAGGAAGTATTAAAATATAAGCAACACCTGAGAATAGCAGGGGAAGGTATTGAAAAGACCATCCTGTCTGAAGTTGTATATTTACAATTTCAACTATGGAAATGGTTTTATAATATGTCATTACCGAGAGAAAAATAAGTAACAGAGGAATCTCATATCCCATAGCTAAAAGAAATTTTCTGGATATCCCGATACTCGCATTGGGATTGGCTGCTTCACCACCGCTTAATGTCAATCCAAAGGGGGCAATAAGCATGAGGTAAAGGATAACGAGCAAGCCACCTGAATTGCTTAAAGGACATATTCCTCCCAAAGGAAGAAATAATAGCACAACAACAGATCCTGTCAGGGAAAGAATGATCCCAAAATTAAATAAGGCCCCATGGCTAATGCTTGTTTGATTGAACAGCTTAATGATATCTATAAGAGGCTGTGCGATAGGTGGCCCATAACGCCAGTGAATTCTGGCAATTACTTTTCGTGACAATCCAAGGAAAAATAATCCGATGATACCAGCTAACAATATTGTTAAAATAATTTCGAGTATAGTCACTACCATAATTTCCAGTTTAATTGAACAAAGATTAGAAGTGCCAAAAACAATATGATATACATTACATAGTACCCAACGTCTCCTGCATAAATACGCCGTATTCCGTTGCCTAAATTTATAATGCTCCGTGCAAGTCTGATATAAAACTCATCAATAAAATCTCTCAAATAAGGTTTAACCATCCTATAAAAAGGATTATAAAAATCAGCAGTGTATTGATATTTATCTTTAGGGATAGCTGCACCTGCTGCATAATTATCATATTGATTGACTTTTATTGTTTTGCGTGCTTTTTTTGTGATTAGCCAAATAATTATAAAAATTACCGTAATAGCCATAAAAATATTTATGGTATTTAAAGTTCCGGTTTCCGAAGAAATTCCCCAAATGATAACATTAAGTGATTCGAAACCGAAAGAAGTAATTATAGTATTAATTATTTTTAAAGGAATTCCCGGAAGAATACCAAATAAAATAATTGTAAATGATAAAACTAAAATCGGTAATTGCATGCTGAAAGGAGATTTTTTTATATTATTATATTTTTCAGGGAGTTGGCCAAGAAATAAATTGTGAAGAAATTTGTAAACAGACAAGATAGTCCCCCATGAACCAACTAAAGCAGCAAATGCCAGAAAAGGAGAACCTTTAATTATTAGTGTTTTATAGATTAACCATTTTGATACGAATCCATTCGTTAAAGGAATTCCGATTAAACCGGAAATTCCCAAAAGGCCTCCAATAAATGCAATAGGCATTTTTTTAATTAATCCTCCCAGGGAATTCAGGTCCCTAATACCATTTGTTCTATATTCAACAGCAGCTACACTCATGAAAAGAAGTACAATATAAATTGCATGATTCAGCGTATGGAATATTCCTCCTGCAATACCCAGGCTTGTTCCAAAAGCAATACCTAAAATCATATAACCTCCTTGTCCTATACCATGCCAGGCTAAAAGTTTCTTTGCATCATTCTGAAGCATCGCAATAAAAGTCGGTATTACGATTGTAATTGCTCCTAACCAGGCAAGGATATAATTGAAAGAAAGAAGTCCGTGTCCCAAACTTAAAACATTAGTTACTCCTGTAATTACATATAAGATTAAAAGAAAACCAAAAATTCCCATTCTGGTGAGCATACCGGAAAGTACAGCAGTGAACGGAGATGGCGCCTCTGTATAAGCATCGGGCAACCATGTATGGAAAGGCATTATGGCATTTTTAATGCCAAAAGTAATACTAAAAATAATTAACAGGAATAACTGGTAACCGGGAGAAGCAGAAGCTACCAGGGGAGATATTTCAGATATGATAAATGTACCGAAGTTAGAATAAAGTGATAAGATGCCAATTAACAAAGTCATAGAGCCTATCAGAGACATTATGATATATTTTTTACCAGCTGCCAGACTTGGTCCTCTATTATAACATATCAACAAAAATGTGGCCCAGCTCATAATTTCCCAAAATATATAAAACGAAATTAAATCACCGGAAAAAACTATACCTAACATTCCTGCATTTACCAGTAGCATCATGAAATAAAAAAAATCGGTTTTTTCTCTTCCTTTCATATAACGTAAAGAAAAAATTAAAGAAAGAGCTGTAAAACCAGATATTGCTATAGCAAATAACCATGAAAGGGAGTTGGTCTTTAAAATGAAGGGGATATCAAAAAATCCGATATAAAAAATTTCTTTGGAAGAAATATTATAAAAGAAAGCCACTATACCTACTAAAACCAGGGAAATAAATACAGTAAAAATATCCCTTGCCTTTTTCGATATTTTCCCTGTAAAATATGTTACAAAAGCACTACCAAAAGCGATTGCAAGTAAAATTTTCAAATTCATGGCAGAATATTTTTTATGTAATCACTTCTGTTTAATAATTCTGAAGCAGATGAATTTAATATATCTGTTATCAGTTTTGGATATATCCCTATCACAACTATCAGCCCTACAAAAATGAATACAGGGATTAAAACACTTAATGGGGCGGTTTCCCGTTTTTGGCCCGGGGCATTTTTTTCTCCTTTAAAATAGATGGCTTGCACTACCCTGAAAAAATAAGCTCCTTCGATAATAGTTGCCATAAGGATGAGAAAAATCAGTACTGTAAACATAATATCCTGTTTAAGCAATGCTGCTTTCACGATCATAAATTTACCTGGAAAGCCTATAAATGGTGGTAAGCCAACTATAGAAAACGCACCTATGGTAAATGCAAGCGAAGTGTATGGCATTCTTTTACCCATTCCCTCGAAGGAAGAAATATTCATTGAACCGCTCCGGTATATAATATATCCAGCGGTCAGGAACAACAATCCTTTCCCAAGTGTATGGCTTACTAACTGGAATAATCCCCCGGTTATTCCGTAAGATGAACCGATAGACAAAGCAAATACAATGAGGCCAATCTGTCCTATACTTGAATAGGCAAGCATCCGTTTAATATTCTCCTGGTTTAAAGCACATAATTCGCCTATTAATAATGTGAAAACACCCAAAAACAGGAAGAAAGTCAGGATACTTGAAGCGCCAAATAAAGTGAATACAACCCTTACCACTGCATAAAGGCCCACTTCAATAGCTATTCCTGATAAAATAGCGCTTATGGATGAAGGGGCAGAGGAATGCGCATCCGGCAACCATGCATTTAAAGGAAAAATCGCTGCTTCAATACCCAAACCGGTAATTAATAAAACCAATGGTACAAAAATTGAGATGGAATGAATGGAATGGATTTGACCGGCTATATCAGCCATATTGAGTGTACCAAACTGTCCATAAAGCAAGCCGATACCAATAAGTATAAGACTTGATCCGAGAGCCCCCTGAATGAGATATTTAATGGAAGATTCAATACCGGCTTTATCTCCAAAATAAGCCACTAAAGAGTATGAAGAAATACAAAGAATCTCAAAAAATACAAAGAGGTTGAATATATCACCGGTAAGTACAACTCCCGTAGCACCGGTGAGCAAAAGCAGATAAAGAATATGATATTTTTCCTGTGCCCCCTCTTTTATATAATCAAATGCATAAATCGAAACCAGGAAACCAACCAGTGCAATAAGGGTGGCAAATAAAATCCCCACCGGCCCTGCAACAAGATTAATGCCAAAGGGAGGAGAGAAACCTCCTATGGAAACATGAATGGGTTGTTCCAAAACCTGTGGAAAAAGATTTAAAGAGATAATAAGATTGGCGAAAAGGGCAACAAACGGAATAAATTTTACGATTTTCTTTGAAATAAATCCAAAAAACGGAACCATAAAAGCAAGACCTAAAGGTATGATAATTAAAAGTATCGGGTTTACCATTTTTGTTCTTTTATTTTACGTAAATTAATAGTACCATAATGTTTATATAGTTTAATGGCCAAACTCAGCGCTAAAGCCATTATAGCCACTCCAATCACAATGGCAGTTAATACTAAAGCCTGAGGGACAGGGTCAACCATACTTTCCGGCCTAATTCCGGATTTAGAAAATATTGGGGCGGTACCCTCATGGATATAACCAATGGCAATAAGAAATAAAAAAACACCTGTATCAAGAATACTTAATCCAATAATTACCTTAATCAGGTTCTTTTTAACCATTATAACATATAATCCAATAAAAACGAGGCTAAAAGCTCCAATATAATATATGTATTCACTTAAAAAAGTCATTCGCTTTTTTCTATTAAGTTATCAATAATACCTGCTAATTCTGAACCCACTTTCAATCCGATTGCTATATAAATTATGGGAATAATACCTGCACTTAGCAGCATGTTAGGTTCGCCTTTGGGTAAAAAATTGAAAAGAAAATCTTTTCCAATAATGAGGCCAACTATTCCCAATGCTATAAATGTTAATCCTCCTATGACTTCCACTACTTTGCTCGCATTTTCCTTTACTCTTTTTCCCTTACAACCAAGATACATAAGAAGGAATGCGGAAGCAATAATAGCACCACCCTGAAACCCGCCTCCGGGGGTAAGATGCCCGTGAAATAATATGTAAATGCCAGTAAGCATAATAATAGGAAATAAAAACCGGCATCCTGTATAGACAATTAAACTTGCAGGTTCTTTTTTTATAATATTTTTTTTCTTTCGAAGCATACTGAAAAGGGCACCCAAACCAATGGCTGCTGTGAAAAGGATAGTAATTTCCCCTAAGGTATCAAATCCGCGGTAGCCAACCACAACAGAAGTTACAATGTTCGTTGCTCCTGTTTCCTCTATTCCTTTATTAATAAAGTATTCACCAATTTTTGTTTTCGGTATACCAAATGGTATTTCTTTCAATGTAAGTATTATGCCCCCGGTAATTATTAGTAATAATAAGATGCCAATAAACTTTCTCATTCTTCAAATCGTTTGGTTTTTTTAACAGCAATAACAAATATCCCCGTGACCAACGCGGCGCCGATCGCTGCTTCGGCCATAGCCACATCAGGCGCCTGAAGGAAATAGAACAAAATAGCCGCTATTAAGCTTACGATACATGAAGCAATTACCGCATTCATCAAATCTTTAAAAATACATGCTGAAATCGCTGATGCAATCATTAATAATACGAGTATTGTTACAATTATATCCATATTTACTCCTGATATCCTTTAAATTCTTTAGTTTTATCTACTACACTTTTATCGCTTAATGAAATCCCGTTTTTTCTGGAAGCCCTCCCCAGTGCATGGCTTGAAACGGGATTGGAAATTAGCACAAATAATGCTATGATTAATGCTTTCCAGAACCATTCCGGTTGCATGATGCCTACCCCTATTATGGTTAAGAGACTACCCAAAGTCGTAGATTTCGTTCCTGCCTGTACACGATTATAAACATCAGGCATCCTAAAAATGCCAAGGCTGCCTATAAAAAGAAAGACAGCTCCAATACCGGTTATGATAATACCGAATAGTTCCATAGTTTATATTCCTTTCTCCAGATATCTGGCAATAGCTATAAGTCCAACAAAAGATATGATAGAATAGACCAGGGCAACGTCCAGATATACGTATCTGTCAAAAACAAAACCGAGTAATACCAGCAAGGCAACAGAAACAGTGGTAGCTGTATCCATTGCTATTGCCCTGTCCGCTGCTGTAGGCCCTATTATCATACGAATGATGCACAGAATAATTCCAATGCCGATGATAAGTATAAATATCAATTCTGTCATAATTTCCGGGTTTTATAAAATACTGGTTTTTTTATAAAAAGCAATTGAA
>CAZBUF010000304.1:0-1689 GCA_964495025.1 uncultured Bacteroidales bacterium
ATATGGCTCTTACTGCTGCCGAATATTTTGCGGTTGATAAAAATCAAAGTGTTCTTGTCCTGTTAACGGATATGACACTTTTTGCAGATGCTCTTAGTATTGTATCAAACCGTATGGACCAGATACCTTCCAAGGATAGCATGCCCGGTTCATTATACAGCGACCTGGCAAAAATATATGAAAAGGCAGTTCAGTTTCCTGAAGGCGGATCAATAACAATAATTGCGGTAACTACCTTATCAGGAGGAGATATCACACACGCTATACCCGACAACACAGGGTATATCACTGAAGGACAGCTTTTCCTCAGAAGAGATTCTGATATAGGAAAAGTTATAGTTGACCCTTTCAGAAGCCTGTCGCGACTCAAGCAGCTGGTTATCGGCAAGAAAACAAGAGAGGATCATCCGCAGGTGATGAATACAGCAGTGAGACTATATGCAGATGCAGCAAATGCAAAAACCAAGCTTGAGAACGGATTTGATCTTACTGATTACGACGAAAGAAGCCTGCAGTTTGCAGGGGAATATTCCGAAAAATTACTGGCAATAGACGTAAATATTGATATTGATGAAATGCTTGATACCGGGTGGAGCTTGTTCAAGAAATATTTTAAACCCGAAGAGGTAGCTGCAAAACAGGAATTGGTTGATAAATACTGGCCAAAGGACTAACAGCATGGCAATAAAATTCCAATATAATAAAACTTCATTACAACTGCTTGATAAGCAGCTGAAAGTAAGAGTACGGGCTCTTCCTACAATCAAAAACAAGGAGTCGGCTTTGCGCATAGAGGTAAAAAAATCAAAGGACGAAATGAAACATTTTGATCGCAAACTGGCAGAAAAAATAAAACAATATGAATATATGGTAATGTTGTGGGGAGAATTTGATCCGGACCTGGTTGGTATTGATGACGTCAGGCTATCTGTTAAAAAAATCGCAGGCACAAAAACGCCTGTTCTTGAAGGCATTGATTTTTATACCAATAAGTTCAGCATCTTTAATAAGCCTAAATGGTATCTTGATGGTACTGTATTAATTAAGGAAATTGCTACCCTGGCTATCGAAAAGGAAGTATTTATTAAAAAGATGCAGTTGCTGGATCGTGCAAGAAAAAAGACAACTCAAAAAGTGAATTTATTTGAAAAGGTCCAGATTCCGGGTTATGAAGATGCCATACTAAAAATAAAAAGATTCCTGGAAGATGAAGAAAATCTTTCCAAATCGGCACAAAAAATTGTAAAAACAAGGCAACAGCAAAAAGAATTAGTGCAATGATAATTCCGATGAAAAAATATTCATTCCTTGTTTATCATAAGGAATACGAGGATTTCCTGAATGGCCTCAGGACAGTCGGCGTTTTGCACGTTATGGAAAAGGCATCAGGAGTTCTGGAAGACGAAAACCTGAGAGAACAATATGATCTTATACAACAGTACAACAAGGCAATAAAATTTTTGAATAGCAGGGAAGCAAAGGAGAAACCCAGTGCAGTAACTGCCACTGACAGCATGAAAATATTAAAGGAAATTCAGAATATTCAGTCAGAGATTGAATTGAATAACCAGCACCTTGCAACATTAAAAAAGGAAATCTCAGTGATCATGCCCTGGGGGAATTTTTCATTCGGGGATATCGAAAAGCTCAAAAGCCATGGTTATAATATAAGATTCTTTATATGCTCAG
>CAZBUF010000305.1:0-2716 GCA_964495025.1 uncultured Bacteroidales bacterium
TCCCAGCGTATTGTTTCAAAATCATCATTTGCATTCGCATAAGCCAGCACATAAGATGTACCCGACAAATTCGCAACCGTACCTCCTGTAATTTCTGACACATTTAAGGTCACTTTTTCTACAATGTCATCTTCGCATGAAAGCGCTAAGAATAACAATAGAAGAATCAAACAAGTATTATATATATATTTCATAATTATATTAATTTTAATTGTAACCTTTATTTTGTATAAGATTTGGATTGGCATTTAACTGAGCAGCCGGGACCGGGAAAATATCTCTGTAAGATTCTGTTGCTCTTCCTTCAGCAACTCCACCTTTCCACGGCCATACTTTTGTGCCATTGGTAAACTGTCCGAACCTAACCAAATCAGTTCTTCGATGGCCTTCCCAAAATAATTCCCGTGCACGCTCGTCTAAAATAAAATTCAGATTCAGTTGTCCGGCGGTAATAATGCTGGCACCAGCTCTGGTGCGCAAATCATTCACATATCCCAATGCTGTTGTCATTGAACCGTTACCTCCTCTTAACACGGCTTCTGCATACATCAGATAAGCATCCCCCAGGCGAAACATCGGAAAGTCTGTATCAGGATGGGTGGACAGGTTTGAATTAGAAACACTCCCGTCAAGTTTCCTGTTTTTAAATTTAGTAGACATGTAGCCATTGGAAAAAAGTTCTACATCCGCTATTTCCAAAGTCTGGCCATCTGACCAGAAGGTTGCCCTTACATCAGTGGCTTCAAACAGATTCACCAAAGCAGATGTGACTCTAAGAATACCCCATTGTGATGTAATACCTATAGTTTCCTGCGCGGTGATTGAACCGCCACCCATTGCTCCTGCCATCAGATAAGTAACTCCTCCCCATGTCTGAGTTGTTAATCCATCCTGGATAATAGGAAAAATTATTTCAGGACTCGTGTTATTATCTGCAAGAAAATTATGACGTTGCTCTGTAGATAATGTATATGAACTGCTTATCAATTTGTCCAGTTCAGTAATAGCATCATCATACCTGTCCTCACCGATGTATACTTCTGCGTTCAAATATATTTTTGCCAGAAGCATCCATGCAGCAGCCTTATCTGCCCTGCCATAAAGAAAGCCAGGCGCTCCCAGGTCCGAGTCAATGGCAATCAATTCTGATTCTATATAGTTAAATAACTCTTCTCTGGTAGCACGTTCCGGAAAGAAAGCACCAGGTAAATCAGCTTCTGTCACAAAGGGAGAGGTCCCGAACAAATCCATGGCGTGCCAATACGCCAAAGCCCTCAGAAACCGGGCTTCTGCCACGAAAACATCAACTTCCGGGAAACCACTGCCTGTAGCCGATCGGATAAATTCATTACAAACAGCAACAAGGTAAAGTATCCGTGAATGAAGGATACTCAGGTATGCATTAGTAGGAGTCCATGAATGTGCGTGAAAATCCGGTAAACCGGCTGACTGGTCCCCTCTGGATACTGCCTCATCAGTAGACGTTTCCTGCACATTCCAGAATGACCTGGTATATGTGGAAAAACCTTCGTCGAAACCCTGGAAGTCCGGATTTCCATGAGGACCTGTCAGACCACTCAATCCGATGCTTGTATACAATTTTGCCAATCCGCCTAAGTAGTCATCTACTGTAGTATAGACATTTTCAGAACTTATAACATTCGGATCTATCGGCGAAACATCCAGGTCCTTGAAACATCCGTTAAATAACACTAATATCAGCGTTACTATTAATATTTTTGATTTATAATATTTCATATTCTTATTTTTTTTAGTTAAAAATTAAGATTCAGACTTAACAAAAATGTACGTGGCCGCGGATATATATTATTGTCTATCCCACCCTGAACTTCCGGATCCAAACCTTCATAATCAGTAATAATAAATGCATTTTGCACGATAAAACCGATTCTTGTATCCAGGCCTTCTACCCACTGATCAAATGTATACCCAATTGAAATATTGTCCATTTTGAAAAATGAAGCGTTTTGTACATAAATATCTGACCAGGGTTCGCCGGCTCCCTCAAATCCTATTTCTACAGCCGACGAGCGCATGTTATTAAAGAATATATTATTTGAATACAAACCCTGGAATGTTGCATTTGCACCATTGTTATATACATAGTTGCCAAGGCTTAGTCTGCCGGAGAAAGAAAAATCCAGTTTCTTGTAGTTCAATCTTGAATTAATCCCTATCAGATAATCTGCATCCGGACTGTGATTATGATATCTGTTAAATACATTACTGGCAATGTCTCCTCCTTCTCCGGAGCGATCAACATATACTCCTTCGATAGGATCTCCATTCTCATCAAATACCTGTTGTAATGTATAAAATGAACTGGGTGCTTGACCGACCGTATGGATTTGAACCTGATTGCTTAATCCACCGCTGATGAAGGCACCTGTTTCAACTCCCGGATCCAAAGGATCATCGGTCTTATACAATTTTGTGATTTCTCTTTTATTGTACGTCAGATTAGTGCCGATGCTCCAGTTAAAATCCGGACTTGTCACCGGTCGGACTGTGAGTGTAACTTCGTATCCACGAATATCCATGTTTCCGACATTCGTAAGAATAAAATTACCAAAATTACTACCATCTGCTACGGGTACAAGGTTCAGAAGATCTGTTGTTTCTCTCTTATATACATCCACAGTACCAGTGAGCTTATTTTTCCACAGACCGAAATCTACTCCAACGTTGATGGTGG
>CAZBUF010000306.1:0-26839 GCA_964495025.1 uncultured Bacteroidales bacterium
CTGTAAATATATAAAAAGCATGCAAAGCTATTTCTCCCGACCATCCGGGAATATTGACCGCCAGTCCTGTTAAAAGCCCAAGAGTGAATAAGATCAATGAAAGCAGGACGGACCAGATTGCTATAACTACGAACTTAGATATAACAATTACAGAACGTGAAACGGGCAATGCCAGCAAGTCTTTTAGTGTACGGTCAGAATACTCCCTGCCGAAAACCCAGCTTATTACAAATCCGAAGCCGATCAAGCCGACCATTGCGATGATCTGATAAAGCAATTCAAAATAAGCGGGCCAATCGGCACTGCCAATCATTGATGCTTTGGCACTGAGCACGGCTGAATCACCAACCAGATCGGGATGATTGGCAATAAACACCATCACTCCCATCATTACTGCAATAAATGAGAAAAGCAGTACTGTTATCCATAGAATTCTCGATTTCCTTGCTTTAAGGCTTTCAGCCCAGATAGCTTTTGATAAACCTTTCATTTCACACCTCCGTTCTTTCTGATGACCCTTAAAAAATAAGATTCCAGGTCTTCCTCCTCAACTTTCAATAAGGTCGGCGGATATCCTTCATTCACAAGAAGTGAAGATACATTCTCCGGATGGCCTGTTGCTTCCTTGCTCCTTATTTCCAGAATTCCTCCTTCTGCCGTGGTTACATCATAGCCTTTTTTTGTCAGCATCGATTTGGTGCCACCATTGTTATGAGTATTTACCTGTAGCCTTTTGTACCGTGAACGCTCGAGGTGATCGACATCCGACTCCTGCACAAGCCTGCCTTCATGAATAATGCCTACACGGGTAGCAAATTTTGATACCTCCCCCAGAATATGGCTGGAGATAAATATCGTTACTCCCCTCTGATGCGCCATGACCCTAAGCATTTCCCTGATTTCTACAATTCCTGCAGGGTCCAGTCCATTGGACGGTTCATCCAGAATAAGTATATCTGGATCATGAATTATAGCCTTGGCTATTCCCAATCGCTGCGCGTTTCCGTGGGAAAGATCCTTTGCCTTTCTATCCCTGTAAGGGCCAAGCTGAAGTTTCTCCATAACAGATTCCACCGGCGCCGGGCCTGGAATAAATCGCAGCCGGTGAATGATCTCCAGATTTTCATAGACTGTAAGATCCGGATAAGAATAAGGTATTTCCACCAGATAACCGACATTATTCCAAAGTTCACGGTTGCCGGCCTGAACCTTTTTCCCGTTCAGGTAAGATCTTCCTGATGTAGGACGGATTATTCCCAGAAGCATTTTTATTGTTGTTGTCTTTCCTGCTCCATTAAGACCCAGGAATCCGTATATTTCACCCTTTTTCACATTTATGGAAAGGGAATCCACAGCATGGACATTGCCATAGTATTTTGTCAGATTCTCAATATTTATTATATCATTCATTATCGTTTAGTGTATTCATATATTTTAGATTTTTCCACACATTCTGTTTGCAATTGATTAAGAATAATTTACGCTTTCAGGCTTTTATAAAATTTATCCCACAATGATTTAATTTCATCTTTCAGATTTTCCATATTGCCGCCAAGAACCAGGTTCATAGCAACACCATCGCTCGTATGAATAAAGATCATGGCAATATGCTTATCGCTCATGGAGGATTTGATTTCACCGGTCTCTTTTGCATGTTTGATGACTTTCATCCATGTGTTGATTTCTAAAGAATGATAATCTTTCATTTTTCCCCGGAATTCGGGGAACAGTTTCAGCGCGTCAAAGATCAGGAAGAAGAAATTCATGTTGAAAAAATTATTATCAGACTCTTCTTTTTTTTCCCCGAATTTAATCTTCAGGGCATCCATTTTATCGGTACTGTCATTATAAAACTTATATAATGACTCTTTTGAGTAATCATTGAAATCTGAATTTATTACAGATGAGAAAAAAATATTGATTACATCATGAAAAAGCTTTTCCTTGCTTTCAAAATAATGATAGAACGCACCTTTGGAAAGCCCTGTTTTTTCAACAATCTCTTTCATTGTAACCTCCTTGAAGTTCTTCTGCAAAAAGAGCCTTAAGGATATATCGAGGATATGCTCCCGTGTATTAGTCATAAACCGACCGTTTGGTTTGTAAATATAAATATATTTATTCATATACAAAAAAAAATCAGGAAAATATTGGATTTACTATAGTTGATTAGAACAGGATATCTGAATTTAAAGGGGACAGTACGTTGTTTAGCGCGCTGTCCCCTTTAGCAGGCTTTTTATTTTTTACTTCCTTTTTCTTTCATCTTATTCAATAAATCAGCGGCAAAGTCTTTGCCTCCCAAACCGAAAGCTAAACCAAATGCCAGGCAGATCGCTCCGAAAATCAGGGCAAAAGCATTTGTAATTATTTCCTGTGCTATTTTGAGTTGTCCCAATACCAGGAATACTGTAAAAATAACTATTGAATAATAAGCAATCCTCTCTATTATCTCTGCTGTTTTCTCTTTCATGTTCTTTAATGAGGATGATAAAACTGTTGATATGAATTTAGCAGCATATATTCCAAGCAGTAAAACAATCAGGGCAACGATTATATTTGGTATAAATAATATAATACTATTAAACAATTCTTTTGCGCTGGTTAATTGCAGCGAATTAAGTACAGCCAAAATTACGGTCAGCATTATAATCCAATAAAACAGACTGCCGATCAGTTCAACGGCGCTGACTTTTAATCCACCTTCCTTCAGAAATTTTTCAATACCTACCTTGTCAGATAAAACATTAAGCCGTGCCAGTTTTAATAGTCTTATAATAGCTTGTTTAATGAGTTTTGCCAATATCCAACCAATAATAAATATAAGTAGCGCCCCAATGATCTTGGGTAAAGCCGTTGCAATTTCATTTAGAAATTGCTGTGAGCTTTCAAAGAAAATTTGAACCTGTTCTTTCATAGTTTAAAGTTTTATGTTAATAAAGAATAGAATATCAGTAAATAATACTTGTTTTAAATTATTCTGAATTATGCGATTAGTAAAAGGATGGTATTTTACAGGAAAAATGGGAGTATAATTTTTATATACCAGTCTTTATTACTATAAATATACTAAAATAGGAGCAAATATCAAATTTTATCTGCAGTTAATTTTTCATTATCAAATAGTTATATGGGCAAATGAAAGGATTTTTTTTGATCCGCTAAATGTATAATTTGTCCACCGGAGGCTGCCCCCTTTTTGTACAGGGAGCTGTCCCTATTAATTACAGGGAGCTGTCCCTATTTATTACTTCCAGGACCCTTTCTTTTATTTCCGCAAGGGAAGGATTCAGTTCTACGGTAGTAAAATTTCCGTTTGAAATATCTATACGTTCAAAAACCTGCAGATAAAGATTGTAAATTGTCTTCAGGCTCAATAAATACCTGGGTTCAAGGGTGGAACCTACCTCATCAATGATCTCAGTGATTTTTATCCTGTAATACTCCGCATACGACCAGTATTCTTTAATCACGTTCCGGAAATCATCGGTTACACTTCCTCCGTCTGCTATTTTTCGCAGGTCCGGCGGATGAAGGTTGTTTTTCTTTAATATATCAAGGGCGAAGTAATTAAGGTTGTTATGCTGGTCTTTCTGAAAATCCCGGATAATATGTACAAGGTAGCTGAATATTGCACAAGGCCTTGCTACTTCAACAACATCGTATGAAGGGGGAATGTACTCACCGTTTTCATTTTTTAAACAGCATAAATGCACAAATACCGATGCCGGGGCCACTGAAGCTCCTTCTGCATATGAAAGAAAATCTTTAAAGGTCTCAAATCCCTGATTATTGATATCATATATCATCGATCCGGCGAAGTTATGGAAGAGCTGCAGGGGTATCCTGAAGGTATTGACTGTCCTGATAACTTCAGTAACTGCTGAATCACTAGTCTGCATGTTGTTCAGGCAACTGATCCAGTTTATTACTTTTTCAGTGAGTACCTGCTTTTCCATGCAGGTAATAATATCGTTATCTGCTTTACGGTTATCGATCATATCATCAATGATCCGCATGAACTTATAGCATACTTCTGCAGCATTGTATCTGTCATCTTCCCAAAGCCTTGCAGCAATGAGTATGTTGGGATGAACCCTGACCTTATTAAAATCCAGTTCATCAATGATATCACATAATTCCTTTTTCATCTGTCCGTTCAGGTATTGAATTTTCTGTTTTTTGATATTTTCTCAGCCGCCAGCTTCCCGGATATTAATGTTAGTGGCAGTCCGCTGCCGGGATTTGTGCTTCCTCCTGTAAAATACAGATTCCTGTATTTTCTGTGCCGGTTGTTCGGCCTGAAAATCCCCATTTGCAGTAATCTGTGACCCAGGCTGCCGAATGTCCCTCCTTTCGTCAGGTTGAATCGTGATTCCCAGTTTTGGGGAGTATAGCATACTTCAAATTTTATATGTTTTTCAAAATTGCTGATCCCCTCTTCTTCCAGCCTTTCCAATATTGCCCGGCGTGCCTGGGTTTTCATTTTTCCCCAGTCCTGGTTCTTCAGATCATCAATATGCCCGGTATGGACTATTGCAGTTATTGAATCCTGTCCTTCAGGGGCTGCCGATCTATCCGCCTTTACCGGTGAATGAACATAAATTGTAGGATCGGCCGGACATAATTTATCCTTAAAAATTGTCTTAAAACCTTCCTTATAATCGTCAGAAACAAATACATTATGTTGTTTGAGCTGAGGATAATCCTTATCTACAGCCCAGTGAAAAACAAAGGCCGAACATGAATATTCCAGTTTGTTAATATGCCTTGCTTTCCTTTTTGCAGGAAGGAGTTTATTATAAACATAGGGCAGATCAGCATTCGCCACTATGATATCTGCCTCATGTAGCTGTCCGTTTTCAAGAACTACACCCTCCGCCTTATTGCCCTTTATCTTTATTTCCTTTACCGGCGAGTTCAGGTAAAGCTCAGCACCATGTTCCTTTGCAATTGAAACCAGGTTCTCAACGATCTTATACATACCTCCTTCAGGGAATAACACTCCGGTAGTAAGTTCCATGAACGGCATAAAGAAAAATACTCCTGAAGCCGTTAAGGGATTTTGTCCCAGGTATAAATTCTGGAAGGTAAAAATCGTGCGCAGCTTTTCATCTTTAAACCTTCGGCTTATATATCTGTAATGTTTTGAGAAAGCATTAAGCTTGAAAAGGAGGTACAGATATTTTACAAGTGAAATATCAAAAACACTATAAAAATTATGATCTATTAAATATTTCAACGACAGTTTATAGGCATTATATCCCTTATGTATCAGCTTAAGGAATCTTTTATTGCTTCCGGGCTCAATTGCATCGAGTTGCTTACGCAGCTTAACCAGGTTCGAAGTAAAAAGTATTTCTTCTCCCCTTCTGAATTTGATCTTATATAATGGTTCTATTTGCAGGAGATTTAACTCATCATAGATATTTCTGCCCAGGGAAGTGTAAATATCCTCAAAAACATTTGGCATCATTATAAATGTAGGCCCGATATCAAAACGGTGGCCGTCTTTAATTAAAATTCCGCATCTTCCTCCGGGAGCTGTATTTTTTTCAAATATCTTAACCCTGTATCCCTGCCGGGCAAGGTAAATAGCCGCGGTAATGCCCCCTATCCCCGCTCCTATAATTATTACACTGTTGCCTTTACTCATCTATGGTCTTTACAAAAAGTTTATTAGTATATCTTATGCAGACTTTCAAAATTAAATGAAAATTCTTAAAAAAAAAGTGAATGTTACTTTAATACCTTTCTTCCGGCCTCTGGCCGGTAAATCGGCATGCATGTATTTTGGAATATGGGTTTAACCTGCAGGCATGTTTATTATTTGTATTTTGAGATTTGTAATTTATGGAAGGAGGCTGTCCCCTTATTGTCCGCTTTTTTATTCCACAAAAAATGTCTTCCGCAAACGAATATCTGCTGATGAGCTGCCTATTTGAATTTCAAACTCTCCTTGCTCAACAATAAATTCATTCGATTCAATGTCATAGAATGATAATTCTGATGCAGGAAGTTTAAACTTAACTGTTTTGCTTTCCTGTGGTTCAAGAGTGATGCGCTCAAACCTGTACAATTTTTGTATCGGCACTTTTACTGATGCCTCCATATCACAGACATAAACCTGTACCACCTCGTCACCTTTGTATTTGCCGGTATTTTTTAGAGTACACTGAATTTCGATCTCACTATCCTTGAAAATTCTTTCTGCTCCTAATCTTAGCTCGCTGTATTCAAAGGTTGTATAGGACAGACCATGGCCAAAAGGATACAAAACAGGTTTCTCAAAATACATATATGTCCTGCCATTATTTATAATGTCATAATCAGCAAAAGGCGGCAGTTGATCGTTTGATGCATAAAATGTTTCCGGTAGTTTTCCCCCCGGATTAACATCCCCAAACAGAATATCAGCAATAGCTGTTCCACTGGCCTGGCCGGCATACCATGCTTCAACAATTGCCAGGGCATTATTTTCTGTCCCTGCCAAAGCCAGAGGCCCCCCATTAATAAGAACAACAATAATATTAGGATTCACCTTTGCAACTTCCCTTATCAGATCCTGCTGTTCTTCCGGCAGTATGATGTCGGGCCTGTCATTTTCCTCTGAAGAAAGGCCCGGGTTTGTTCCGAGGACAAGGACAACAATATCACTTTTCTTTGCAGCTTTTTTAGCCTCATAAAAATCTTTTAGTCCCAGGTCCCACGTCAACCTTGCTGCTGCGCCCATACCATTGTCATACTGCTCAAATACAACTTCATATTCTTTCCCGGCCTGCAGTTCTACATTTGTCTTATTTTGCAATTCACCATGCTCAGTCCAGTCTTCAAGTATCAACTTATCATTTAAATAAAGCCGGGCACCATCGTCAGTTCTTGTTCCTATGGAATAAGTCCGTGTCTCCGGAGGTACTATTTTCCCTGTCCATCGAACCGAGAATTGGTTTTCCGGTACTCCTGGTGCCGGTGATCCTCCCCAGCCAAAATCTATTATTGAATCGATACGTGTAATAACAGGCTCGCCTGACAGATCCATATTATCAAAATATTCGCCGGTCATTCCTCGTATACCGGAACCATCAACTTCCGTGAAATATTTCGTTTCAATAGGTTTCATAAATCCCCCTCCAATCTCACAGCCTCTGGCATATGCAACTTTAATTCCATGTTTTAATGCTTTGTCTTGTATGCCGTCAAGCACGCTGATTCTTATGTTCGGCCATCCGCTGTAAATCCCTAACTGACATTCTTCCGCATTAGGGCCGATCACTGCAATCGATTTGATCTTATTCGTATCCAGGGGCAGTATACCATCATTTTTCAGCAGGACAATTGCTCTCTGCGCAACTTCAAGCGCCAGATCCCGATGTTCCTGACAGTCAAGTTTCTCTTCAGGGATCGCATTATACGGTACTATCTCAGGAGGATCAAATTCACCAAGCCGGAAGCGGGCAGAAAAGACCCGTGTAAGTGCGATATCAATATTTTTCTCTTCAAGAAATCCCAGATCCAGGGCTTCCTGCAGATAATGGCTGTAGGATTCACCACAATTCAGATCACATCCTGCAAGAATACCCCGTGCTGCGGCCTGTGCACCTGTTTCAAAAAAATGATGTCCTGTCACCATATCATGGATAGCGCCACAGTCGGATACAACATAACCCTCAAATCCCCATTTCCGGCGAAGGACGTCGGTCAGTAAAAAATAATTGCCGCAACATGGCACGTGGTTCAGCTCATTATATGCCCCCATAATAGAGAAGGCTTTACCCTCAACAATGGTCCTTTCAAAACCCGGCATGTAATATTCCCATAAACAGCGCATATTCACATCTGATGAGCCGGAGTGGCGGCGTATCTCTTCATTATTGGCAATAAAATGCTTGGGAGTTGCTATTGTCTTGAGATAATAAGGATGGCTGCCCTGCATTCCCTGAACAAATGCAACACCCATACGTGAGAGGAGATAGGGATCTTCACTGTATGATTCTTCATTCCGGCCCCAGCGTGGGTCGCGAGCTATATTAACATCCGGGCTCCAGTATGACAATCCCTTTCCTTCCTTTGAATGTTTTACGCGTGCTTCATCAGAAATGGCTGTTGCTACCCTGTACATAAGATCAGTATCCCAGGTTGAACCTAAGGCCACCGCCTGGGGGAATGAAGTTGCTCCCCTGTCAAGTAATCCATGCAGGGCCTCACTCCAGTAATTGTATTCTTTGATGCCAAGGCGGGGAATTGAATCTGAGTGGTTTACAAGCTGTCTTATCTTTTCATCAACTGTCATCAAATCAACAAGATCTGTCAGCCTGTGGGTATATGAATCTGGTATATATACATTTAAAATAACCACATCACTGGCTTCTTCATTGCCGGATCCCTTGGCTGTAAGTTCCAGCAGGTAATACCCCGGCCGTGGAAAAGTCACCTTTGTTTCAGTATCTGAAGCATCATGAAAACTTACCTTGTTATTTGAGGGACATGTCCATTCGACAATAATATCTTTCGGAGATACAGTTCCTTCAAGTTTAATTGTGCGGGTCTTTTCCCAGTTCACAAACTGATTGGCCCCCGCATCAATATCAACTTCAAAAGACTGAGAGAAAGCAAGTGAAGCAGTAAAAAATAACAGTATTGCAGTTAAGTATTTAACAAGTTTTTGGTTTATCATATTCTTCATTTTAAAAATATTTTTATAGTTATTATTAAATCAGGATTATTGATAAATTTTACAAGTTAATACAAAATATATCAAAATATCAAATCTCAGCTATCATAAAGTCTTGCTGTAGTTATGAACATAAATTCGTAGTATCTTGAAGGAAAATAGTATATGATATTAATTATACTGTCGGTTTTGACTTAACCGTGAAAAATCTATTCATAAATAAACAAATAAGAAATCGATTTTCAGTAGTAGTATTAAGATTATGAAAGATAAGTGCCTAACACTTCCATAAATGCATCTTTATCAATAGGTTTTGCGAAATAATTGTCGCAACCTGCCTTAAGGGCTTGTTCCCTGTCATGACTTAGAGCATAAGCTGTTTGAGCGATAACGGGCAATTTTGGCCTGATATGTTTGATAAGCCGGGTAGCCTTATAACCATTCAGTATTGGCATTTTGATATCTATAAGCACCAATGAGATATTGGTGTATTTTTTTATTTGTTCAATTGCCTCTTTTCCGTCCCATGCATGAAGCAACTTTACATTTGTACCTGAAAGCAATTCTTCAAAATAAGCATGATTATTTATCTCATCCTCTACAATCAGTACTGTTTTTTTATTCCAGTTAATATATTTGCCATTTTCGCCCTTTATCAAAGAATCATTTTTATTCTCAATTTTTCTTATGAAAGGAACAGTAAAAATAAAAGTTGAACCTGTCCCGGGTTCTGAAATAACTGTAATAGTGCCACCCAATATTTCAATCAATGTTTTTGAGATAGATAATCCCAGGCCGGTACCACCGTATACGATGTCATTTTCTGTCTGCACCTGTTTGAAACGTTGAAAAATAAGTGCCTGGTTTTCCGCAGCAATACCAATGCCGGAATCTTTAACATAAAACTCTACAAAATTTTCTTTAATATTATATCCGAATTCGATTTTACCTTTTTTAGTAAATTTTATAGCATTATTTAATAAGTTGCAAAGCACCTGCTTGATCCTGTTTCCGTCTGTATTAACCTGAATCAGGTCATTGGGCTTCTCACATGAACAATATAAACTTAATTTTTTAAGCTCAACAAGTTTCTTATACGTTAAATATAATTCATCCAATAAACTGTTAATATTAACCAATTCGTAATTGAGGGTTAACTGACCTGTTTCAATTTTCGAAGAATCAATTATATCATTTATAACAGACAGGAGCTGATGGCTGCTTGAATTAATAATCTGAACAAAATCCTTAATTTTTGCTTTTGACAACCGTGGTTGTAAAAGAAATTCCGAAAATCCTATTATTGCATTCATAGGAGTGCGTATTTCATGGCTTATATTTGCCAGGAATGCAGATTTAAGGTTGTCTGACTCTTCAGCCCTAACTTTTGCATCAATCAGTTCATCGTTTATATTCATGATATGATTCAGGCTTTCTGTCAGTTCTTCAGTAAGTCCCGAATAATCGGCATCAAGATTGTTGTATTCAATGTTTTTCTTTATCAGATTTTGGCCGCTTTCTTTAATTTTTTCTTCGTTTTGAATTCTGTTAGATGCTATTCCTACAGAGTGCCCTATTTTCTCAAGAAACAGGATCATTTCCGGAGAAACCATATCAGGGCGTTTATCATTCAATTGAAGCAACCCGATTATTTCTTTTCCTGAATACAGAGATATCAGGGCACCAGATTCATAACCTTCCTTGTTCCACTTATAAAGTGTCGTTAACTGTTTTTCTTTTTCAGTATTGGCAGCAAGTAATTTTGTAATGTTATTACAATAAAAGCTGCCGGCTTCTGTGAAATAAGGCAACGAAGAATTAGTCCGCCCGTAAATTACATCGCCGCATATACATCCCATGTATGGATTTCCTTTGTCATCATAAATAATTTCGCCTTTTTCATTTCGTGCGCACAGGTATTTACCCGCCTTAATAAAAGAATCAGGAAATCCTATAGCTACAAAGTATGGAAAATCCTCACCTTTTTTCAGGCGAATACTAACAGCCTCCATTTCAGTGTAATTCTTTATTTCAACAAGAACATCATTTATTAACTGTTGCCATTTATTTTGTGTTTTCAGGATAGCTAAGATTTTCATTACTAATTCCTGTCTTTTTTCTGCTTGTTTTCGTTCTGTAATCTCCCTGATATTGCATTGAATTACCTTCTTACTATTAACTAAATAAGCATTGCTTATAAATTCCACCTCGATTTTTTTACCGCTTCTTTTCTGAAGAGGCATGTCATCAAAGCGAATATAGCCATTCGTTTTCAGCTCGGCAAAGGCTTGTTCCGATTGTTCCTTATTACTGAAAAGTCCAATTTCCCAAAGTCTTTTCCCTATAATTTCCTCTAAAGAATAATCTATAATTTCAATAACGAATGGATTTGCATCAACTATTTTTCCGCTTTTATAATCAAGGATCAGGATACCGTCCTGTGCCGTTTCAAATAACCGCCGGTAACGCATCTCCGATTCTTTCAGTTTCCTATTTGTCTGCATGTCCTTTTTATTTAAATAACCTCAAATATTGAGAATCAACCGGATACTATCATCAGGTCCATTATTCATTAAAAAAATTTCCTCCAACAATAAATGCATCAAGATGAAGCTACATTATTTAATATTCAACATGGATTTTCCATCTTTCTGAAGTCACAAAAAAATTTAAACATTCTTTTACGCTTAAATTAAAGTTATGATTTTATTTTAAAAAAAACAAGATAAATTTAATCAAAGTAGTTACGGCAGTTTAAGCAGCTTGATTTTTGATACCACCAGCCTATTATCAATCGGTTTGCTTATAAAATCGGAACATCCGCATGAAAGAGCTTTAGCTCTCTCGGTTTCGCCTGAATAAGCGGTTATTGCAATAACAGGTAAACCGGGCATAAATTCTTTAATCTTTTTTGTTGCCTCATAACCGTTCATCACCGGCATTTTAATATCCATAAATACCAAATCGATATGCTTATTTGATTTGCATTTTTCAACTGCTTCCATGCCATTTACAGCACGTATAACAGTGATATTTATATCTGATAATATTTCCTCGAGAAGCATAAAGTTAAAATCTTCATCTTCGGCTATCAGAATTGTTACAGGCTTTTCAAACTCCGATTTTTCGCTGTGAACAGGTAATTTCTCAGATAAACCTTTTGAAACTGCCTTTTTATAAGGAATAGTAAAATAGAATACCGAACCTTTTCCGGATTTGGAAGTCAGCCACATAGTGCCGCCAAGCAATTCAACATATGCCCTGGATATTGACAATCCCAATCCTGAACCGCCATATTGGCGTGTGGATGAATAATCAGTCTGGTAAAAGCGCTCAAATATTTTCTCCTTAAAGCCGGATGGAATACCAATACCGGTATCTTTCACATAAAACTCGAGATAATTATCTTTCTCCCTGTATCCAAAATTAATAAGGCCCTGTGCTGTGAATTTAAGTGCATTGTTTATCAAATTATTCAGAACCTTTATCAGCTTGGTTTCATCTGTTATAACGAATGCCTCGGTATCGGAAAGTCTTGTATTATAATTAAATTCCACATCCTTTAACTGAGCTTTTGAAAAGAATTGATCGTAGACGAGTCTGCATACTGAATTGATGTTCGTTTTGTTTTCATTGACTTTTTCCTGGCCGGTCTCAATAGTTGCTATACTCACTATATCTGTAATGACAGAAAGCAACTGGACGCTGCAATTTATTATAATATCAGTGAACTCTTTACGTTTTTCAGGAAGTAAATCAGGATTATCAAGAAATCCGCAAAAGCCAACGATCGCATTCATGGGTGTTCGAATTTCGTGAGAAATATTCTGCAGGAAAGCAGTTTTTAAAAGGTCGTTTTCTTCGGCTTTTTCTTTGGCAATCATTAGCTGTTCCTCTGATTTCTTTCGTTCAGTAATATCCCGGATACTGCACTGAACGACTTTTAAATTGTTAACCTTGTAAACATTACTGATAAATTCAATATTTATTATTTCCCCATTTTTAATTTTCGCTGTCATATCTTTAAAGCGCACATATTCTTTGTTTTTCATTTTCATAAAAGTATCCCTGGAAATACCGATATCTTTGAAAAAACCTATTTCCCAAAGTTCTTTCCCTATAAGTTTCCCGTGACTGAATCCGAGCATTTCCAATAAAAACGGATTTACATCAACTACCTCTCCGTTGCTGTAATTAAGAATCAATATACCATCTTTTGCAGATTCAAATAATTTTCTGTAACGCTCCTCACTTTCCATAATCAATTTTTCACTTTCCATTCTTTTAAATGCAATGCCTATTGTTGATCCGATCTCCTCAAGAAACCGGATCATATCTTTATTAAATCTGTCAGGCCGTTTATCGTTTAACTGAAGCAGGCCGATTCTTTCATTTTCAGAAATTAATGGTATTAATGCCACAGATTCATACCCTGCTTTATTACAGTAATTACGTGTATGGCATTGCCTCTCTTTATAAGTTGTGGCAGCCAGCAATTTTGTCGTACTGTTTGTCCAGAAACTTCCACCTTCTGTAAAAAAATCAAGTGATGAGTCCGTACGATTTGAAATGATGTTGCCGCACATACATTCCAGTAACGGCTTACCATCAGGATCATAAATTAATTCTCCCTTGCTATCCGAAACGCACAGAAAATTCTCTTTCTTAATAAAAGGATCAGGAAATCCTATTGATTCAAAGTAAGGATAATCTCCGCCTTTTTTATGACGTATCGCCACAGCCTCTATTTCCGTAAATTCCTTTAATTCAATCAATATATCTTTAACCAATTTACTCCATTCATTCTTCCTGTTAAGTATTGACAGGATATTTTTCATAAATGATTGCTGTTTTTCAAATAATTTGCGATCGGAGATATCATCAATTATGCATGAAGCTTTAGCATTCTTATTGTTTTCATCCTTTAATGCAGATGAATTAATATTTACAGTAATAACCTCACCATTTCCCCTTATCATTTTAAATTCACCGGTAAATATTTCAGTATTTTCAAAAATTTCTTTAAATAATTTCTCTGTTTTTTCATGGGAATCAGGATGAAAAAAATTTGTAACGGGCTTCCCGATAGCTTCATCTTTACTATAACCCAATAATTGTTGTATTCTGTTATTACAATTAATCAGAGTACCATCAGGGCTTATCGTAATTATTAAACTGGCAGCTCCTTCAAAAATAGCACAGTATTTCTCCTGGTTTTCTTTTAGTTCAATATTGATCCGTTTTATTTCAATCGCATATTTTATAGTACGTATAAGCAAATTCGCATTAATCTGGTTTTTCACCAGGTAATTTTGAGCGCCATTGCGGACCGCCTCAATTCCCATACTCTCATCGTCGTTTCCTGTAACAATAACAACGGGGCTTCCCGGGTTTGCATTTATGATCTCATGAAAAGTATAGATACCCTGGCTGTCAGGCAATCCAAGATCAACGAGCACAACGTCAAATTTGTTACTGGCAAGGGTTTTCAGGCTGTCGGCCAGGGTTGTTGTTATGTGTACCAAAAAATCAACAGAGGTATCTGATTTAAGGTACTCCTGAATCAGCCTGGCATCGCCGGGATTATCTTCAATAACAAGAATATGAATACTATCCATTATTTAATTTAATTTTTGGCATTTGGCAATTTCACAATGGTCAGCCAGAAATTTTCAATCGATTTTACTACCTTCATAAACTGGCCAAGATCAATGGGTTTAGTAATGTAACAGTTGGCATGAAGGTTATAAGATTTGAGAATATCCTCTTCGGCTTTTGAAATGGTAAGAATGACAACCGGAATTCTTTTAAATTCATCACTCTCTTTGATCTCTTTTAATACTTCCCTGCCGTCTTTTTTTGGAAGGTTCAGGTCAAGCAGGATCAGGTCCGGCCTTGGCACATCAGAATATTCACCTTCTTTTTTCAGGTATTTCATGGCTTCTTCTCCGTCAGCCACAACATTCAGGTTGTTCCTTATCTTACTGTCTTTCAATGCTTCTTTTGCCAGGCGTGCATCTCCGGAGTTATCCTCCACCAGAAGGATGTCTATAGGTTTATTTGTTTCTGTATAATCCATAATTAATTTCCTTTCTATTTTTTAATAGTGAATAAAAATGCAGTTCCTTTGCCGGGTTCCGATTCCATCCATATTTTACCTCCATGGCGTTCAACGATTCTTTTGCATATAGCCAGACCGATCCCTGTGCCGGGATATTTTTCCCTGTTCTCCAGTCGCTGGAAAATCTGAAATATCCTGTCTTTGTGGCGGGAATCGATCCCTATTCCATTATCCTTCACGGAAAAAAGCCAGTAGCCGTCTTTCAACCGGCCATCGACATGTATTCTCGGACTTTCTTCCCCTATAAATTTTATTGCATTATCAATCAGGTTTTGAAATACCCTGGCCAGCTGCAGGCCATCAGCCTTAACTTCCGGAAGGTCAGAATTCGTAATAATGGCGTTGCTGGCTTCAATTTTCATTTGCAGGTTACTTATAACCTGTCCTAAAACCGAATGAGCATCAACTTCAGAAAATTCCTTACCCTTAGTAGTAACCCGTGAGTATTCAAGCAGGTCATTTATAAGACGTTGCATACGTGTGGCCCCGTCAACGGCATAATGAATAAACTCATGAGCATCCTCATCCAGCTTGTCAGTATATCTTTGTTCGAGCAATTGGGTATAGCTGGAGACCATTCGCAAGGGTTCCTGAAGATCATGCGAGGCCACATAGGCAAATTGCTCAAGTTCCTTATTGGATTGTATCAGGTTTTCAAGTGTCAGCCTGAGTTTTTCCTCTATCTGTTTACGTCCGGCGATTTCTGATTCCAGCTTCGCAGTACGCTCATCAACCAGTTCCTTAAGGTGATCGCGGTATTTGAGCAATTCTTCTTCGGCCTTTTTTCTTTTAGTGATGTCAAGTGTAAAACCGATAATGCCAATGCAATTACCATTTTCATCCAGGTATGGAATTTTATCTGTTTGTACCCACATGGTTTCTCCTTCGGTACTCATGGGTTCAATTATGTTCCTCTTTGATTCTAGGGAATTAATTACTTCCATATCATCCTTCCAGAAAGCTTCGGCCTGCTCTTTTGGGAATAAATCTGGTATAGAACGGCCTTCCAATTGTTCTTTCGGCATCTTCATTACATCAGCAAATGCCTTATTAACCCTTATAAACCGGTTTTCTTTATCTTTAAAGAATATCCATGCCGGTACGGAATCCAGAATAATCTGCAATTCTTCTTCCATCTTCTTAAGTTCAGTGATATCCCTTGCTGCGACAAAGACACCCTGTGTTTTCCCATTTTCGTTTTTGTACGTTTTGGCATTGTACAGCACAGGAGTGATCATACCCGATGTATGGCGCAGGTTCAACGGATAATTCTTAATAACCCCTTCCGATAATACTTTTTTATAAATAGTTTCGGCCTTTTCAGGTTCCGTAAAATAATCCGAAAATCCGGTCCCTATTATTTTTTTGCGTGAAACACCTGTGGCATCTATTGTAGTTTCATTTACATCGGATATTACACCATCAGGTCTGATAATAATGAGCGCATCAGGGCTGGTTTCTATCAATGTTCTTATGTAATACTGATTTCTTTTCTGGCGTCCAAATAAAATAACCAGCAGAAAGAAAAGAGCAATTCCTAAAATACGGTTGAATATAATATATTCAAGATGAACCGGATTGGGTGAGAAAAATAAATTGAACAGTATCAGTATTGAAAAAAATATAGCAGCAGGAATAAGATATCTGGAGGGTAATCCCAAATATACTATAAACAGGGGAGCAAACCACCAGATAAACCCGAGAGGAATGAAAAAGTTTAATATAAATATTATTGCTGAAGTAATAATTACAAGAGCAAGTGTAACAGTTTTTCTGCTGAAGTATGTTTTCATCTTTTCACGCCAATTATAATAATTACAGATATTTACACTTCCTATAACGCCTTTTATTAAAGTTATGCTTAATAAAAAACAAAAACTAATTATTATTGGTGATTTAAGTCACCGGTCTTATTTATATATACCCCTCTTAATCTGACTTAAGAAAAGTATTCCTGTAAATAATCGGGACCGGCGGAAATACTAAGGGAGTTGTCCCTTTTAGTGAGGGGAGCTGTCCCTTTTATACTTTAATATCCTTAATATTAAGCTGTATGGTGGTTTTGCCACGGAAGTGGTTTTCGGAAAGAGTGTAGGCAATATCAAAATCCTGGCCACGGCTGATCTTTTCATAGCGGTATGCCTGGCTAAATGCAATTGCCGAAAGGACGTTAAAAGGTTCTTCCTCCTGTACCAGGCTTAACTTAAGATGTTCTTCACCCGACCCTACAACCTTGCCATAACCGTTATCAACAACACTCTCTGCAAAAAATACGGGATTCATATTTTCAGGGCCGAATGGTTCAAATTGTTTTAAGATATCATAGAACCGGGAAGTAATACTTTTAAGATTCAGTTCAGCATCAATCTCAATCTGGGGAATTTGTTGCTCCGGTGTTATGGTATCCCTAACAACTTTTTCAAACCTTTCTTTCAGCTTTGGTACATTTTCGATCTTAAGTGTCAGCCCTGCGGCATATCTGTGGCCGCCAAAGCTCTCGAGCAGATCAGAACAGTCTGATATCGCCTTATACAGATCAAAGCCAATGACAGAGCGGGCTGAGCCTGCGGCAAAACCATTTGATTCGGTAAGGATTATTGTTGGCCTGTATAACGATTCTATCAGGCGTGATGCTACTATGCCAATTACTCCCTTATGCCAGTTGCGGTTAAATAATACCGTGGAGTATCTGCATTCATTATCGAAGTTCTCTATTTCCTTTAATGCCTCCTCGGTAATGTTCTTATCAATGTCCCTCCTTGCCTGATTGAATGTGTCAATTTTCTCGCAAAGCAAAAAAGCATCTTCCGCTTTCCCGGTAATTAAAAGATCTACAGCCTGTTTCCCTGATTTTATCCTGCCCGCAGCATTTATCCTGGGACTGATCTTAAAAACAATATCATCCACGGCAATGGGCCTGTCGTCCATTCCGGCACACGTTATTATCGCCTTCAGCCCTGTACAGGGATCACTGTTCAGCTTTTTCAGTCCGTGATAGGCGAGTATCCTGTTTTCATCGATCAGGGGGACAATATCCGAAGCTATACTTACTGCCACCAGATCAAGGTAACCCATCAGCACTTCAAGAGGTATGTTGTTCCTTAATGAATAAGCATGTAACATTTTAAAACCCACTCCGCAACCTGACAAATAATTAAAAGGGTATTTGCAGTCCTTTCTTTCGGGGTCAAGCACGGCAACAGCCTTTGGTAAAACATCCCCCGGTGTATGATGATCGCAGACAATAAAATCAATACCTCTTTCCCTGGCAAATTCTATTTTCTCTGTTGCTTTTATTCCACAATCCAGGGCTATTATAAGCTTGAACCTGTTAAGGGCAGCATATTCGATTCCTATGAAAGAAATTCCGTAGCCCTCGTTATAGCGGTCAGGGATATAATATTCAAGATTATCATAAAACTTTTTAAAAAAGGAATAGACCATTGCCACTGATGTAGTGCCGTCAACGTCATAATCTCCGTAAACCAGTATCTTCTCGTTATTGCTTATCGCCTTCTCAATTCTCTCCACGGCTTTATCCATATCCGCCATAAGGAAAGGGTCATAAAGATCTTTAATGTCGGGGTTAAAAAATGCTTTTGCCTGTTCCGGTGTTCTTATCCCTCTCTGAACCAGTAAAGTTGACAATACGGAATCAATATTTAATTCCTCCGACAACATGCCAATATCCTTGTCATAACCGTTTTCCTTTATTTTCCACACTTTTTCCATTGGATAAAACTTACACGGAATTTCTCTCCTGTAAAAATAGGATTAATATCGTAAGTATTAAAAATTATAATAAATGAATTTCAAACTCATCAACAATCCGGCTCAGAATTTTCTTCTTAACCTCCTCAATATCCGTATCGCTTCCAATCTCATTTTTCATGGAAGTTACTCCCCTGTCTTTATAACCACAGGGATTTATATAACTGAAATATTTCAGATCGCTGTTCACATTGAGTGCAAAGCCGTGCATTGTAACAAATCTGCTTACCCTGATACCTATGGCACAAATCTTCCTTGCCTTGCCGGGAATTTTAGCATCAATCCATACACCTGTTGCTTCTTCAATTCTTTCAGCGGAAATATCATATTCACGGAGCACTTTTATTATTGACTCCTCAATTTTAAAAACATATTTTTTAACTCCCAGCTTAAGCTGTTCAAGATCAAATATGGGATACCCCACAATTTGTCCCGGCCCGTGATAAGTGATATCACCTCCGCGGTTTATCCTGTAATATGTTGCATTTATCGAATCAAGAAAATCCCTGCTTATCAGGAGGTTCTTCCCGCTCCCGCTTTTGCCCATGGTATAAACATGCGGATGTTCGCAAAAGAGGATCCTGTTATCTGTCATTTTGCTTTCCTTGCCTGTTTTGAAAGCAACAATCTTATTATGTAATTCTTCCTGGTAATCCCATGCTTTTTTATAATCTATCAGTCCAAGGTCTTCAAAAATCACTTTTACAGGCATAACTTATTAATTTTCATTTGCGTTGATATGTCTGTCAGCATGGTACGATGATCTCACCTGCGGGCCACTTTCAACGTACGTAAAACCTTTCCGCAGGCCTGTTTCCCTGTATTTTTCAAATACTTCAGGATTTACATATTCAGCCACTTCAACATGTTCTTCAGATGGCTGCAGATATTGCCCTATAACGAATACCTTAACATTTACAGCGAGCAAATCATCCATTGTCTCCTCCACCTCATCCACTCTCTCACCCAGGCCGGCCATGATCCCTGATTTTGCAATAATCCCTGCCGATGCTACATATTTCAATATATTCAGGCTCCCGTCATATGTTGCCGCTGATCTTATTTGCGGAGCAAGTCTTCTTACTGTTTCCAGGTTATGGGAAATAACTTCCGGCTTTTCTTTAAAGATAAGTTCAACTGCCTCATTGCCTCTCCTGAAATCAGGAATGAGAGTTTCTATTGTAGTAAGGGGATTCAGTGTTTTAATTGCGCGTATTGTTGCCGCCCAGAAACTTATTCCGCCGTCATGCAGATCATCTCTTGCCACCGAAGTAATAACACAATGTTTAAGTTCAAGAGATCTCACAGCTTCGGCAATCCTTTCCGGCTCGCTCCAGTCGACCTGTTCAGGCTTCATTGTTTTAACCTGGCAAAATCTGCAGTTTCTCGTGCACCTGTCGCCAAGTATCATAAAAGTAGCAGTACCGTCGCTCCAGCATTCGCCTTTATTCGGGCAATTGCCACTGACACATATAGTATTCAGATTTTTTTCAGCTATCAGATTTTTTACCCGTGAGTAATTCATGCCATGGGGCATTTTTACCTTCATCCACCGTGGAAGCCTTTTGTCGCGCATATCTGATTTTTTTTCCTGAAAAATATTTTTGTATCACAAAGTTAGCATATTAATGTTTCATGTTCTTAATAAATTGCCCGTTGATATGTTAATTTTTCCCCGTAATGATAAAATATTTCCACTTTGTTAACTGCCGGGTATAATTTAATTTGTATAATAATATTCCAGGGGGTAAATTTGCGAAGCTATGCACTAATTATTTACATAAATCAAAAAAGCTGTTTATAATGAGCACCCCGGAATTAAGTGAGCAGGAACAATTGAGAATGGAGTCACTTGAAGAACTAAGGAAGCTTGGAATTAATCCCTATCCTGCTGATGAATATAAGGTTAATGCAACATCGGCCGGAATACTGGAAAAATTTGACCCGGCCGGGAACAATTTTCAGGATGTCTGTATCGCAGGCAGGCTTATGAGCAGGAGGATCATGGGCAGCGCATCATTTGCCGGGATCCAGGATCATAGCGGCAGGATACAGATATACCTGAGAAGGGATGACTTATGCCCGGGGGATGATAAGACGTTATATAATACGGTTTTTAAGAAATTGCTTGATATCGGAGACTTCATAGGTATAAAAGGATTCGTGTTCATAACACAAATGGGGGAAATAACGGTCCATGTCAGGGAAATGACAATCCTTGGCAAAGCATTGCACCCTTTGCCAATTGTAAAAGAGAAGGACGGCAAGGTCTATGACAGGGTTACTGATCCCGAGTTCAGGTACCGGCAGCGTTATGTTGATCTTATAATAAATCCCGGGGTAAAAGAGGTTTTCATAAAACGCACAAGAATAATTGACTCATTGCGGGAGCTGTTCAACTCCAGGGGGTACCTTGAAGTTGAGACACCTGTATTACAACCCATCCCCGGCGGTGCTGCTGCAAAGCCGTTCGTTACTCACCATAACGCACTTGACATACCTTTATATCTGAGAATAGCCGATGAGCTTTATCTCAAAAGGTTAATTGTCGGTGGGTTTGAAGGGGTGTATGAATTCTCAAAGGATTTCAGGAATGAGGGAATGGACCGCATGCATAATCCTGAGTTCACGGTCATGGAGATATATGTGGCATACAGGGATTATAACTGGATGATGGACTTTACCGAGGAAATGATCGAAAAGGTAGCTCTTGATATTCATGGTACAACAAAAATACCTTACGGAAAAATGGAAATAGACTTTAAGAGGCCTTTCATGCGCAAAACTATGCCCGGCATCATTAAGGAACATACGGGTGCTGACATTTCAGGAATGGATGAACAGCAGCTTCGGGGGTTATGTGACAGTCTGGGTATTGATACGGATGATACCATGGGCAAAGGGAAGCTTATTGATCAGATTTTCGGGGAAAAATGTGAGCCTCATATCATTCAGCCGACATTCATCACCGATTATCCTGTTGAGATGTCCCCCCTTTGTAAGAAGCACCGTGATAATCCCGAACTTACGGAAAGATTTGAACTTATAGTAAATACCAAAGAGTTATGTAATGCCTATTCCGAGCTGAATGATCCCATTGACCAGAAAGAACGCTTCCAGGAACAGCTTAAGCTGCATGAGAAAGGAGATGATGAAGCTATGTATATCGATAATGACTTCCTGAGGGCCTTAAAATATGGTATGCCCCCGACTGCAGGAATGGGAATGGGTATTGACCGGCTGGCAATGCTGATGACCAACCAGCAAAGCATACAGGATGTATTGTTCTTTCCGCAAATGCGCCCTGAGAAAACTGAGAAGATTGATACTAAAGATAAATATGTTAACGCCGGCATTGCCGGTGAGTGGTATCCCGTGCTTCATAAACTGGGGTATACAACAGTTGGGAAGCTTAAGGCCGTTGAAAATCCCGGCAAATTGCATCAGGAGCTTTGCGGATATAACAAGAAGAATAAACTGAACCTCAAAAATCCCGGTATCAACGAAGTAAAACAGTGGATTGAAAACTGATATGAAACAATTTTCTGATACCTTCCGGTAATAAATTATTTGTTTTTTATATCAAATTTGACTTGTATATTCCAATAGTTTATATTTGATTATAAATTTTAAAATTCAAATCTATGAAAACTTTAGCCTACTTAGGAAGAATAATCTTTGCCATACCTTTCATTGTTTTTGGTATCATGCATTTTATGAATGCGAAAGACATGGCTGTTAACATGTTAGCAAACTGGCCTGTTGCCGAAGGTATTGTTTATATCTCAGGCCTGGCACTGATATTGGCAGGAATCAGTATTATTGTGAGAATACAGGCAAAAATTGCATGCCTGCTGCTGGCACTTATGCTGCTGCTTATCATCATTACAATCCATATACCAATGGTTACCGGCGGGGATCAAACGGCTATGTCAAACCTCCTCAAAGATATGAGCCTTCTTGGTGCTTCATTAACTTATGCCAAATTGCTGGCATAGTAATTTATTATCCTGATTTATGGGTGCCGGTTATAATATACTTATTTCCGGCACCTTTCTTTTGTGAACTTATATGAACGATGGCAACTGACCGTGCCACTCACAATTATTTTTCAACAATTACCTGTTACATGTTAACGGTAAAATTTTATATAACCAAATGATTCCCAAATATTAAATAAATTTGTTAACACTCCCTCCACCGGCTACACTGTTGATAAAGAATTTTAGTATCATTTTTTCTTTTCTATATATTTGCTGCAAATGAAATGATTATGAACGCGGCAGCATACTCTGAAGAGACCATTCGCACACTTGACTGGAGGGAGCATATTCGCAAGCGTCCCGGGAGGTATATCGGGAAACTGGGTGACGGCTCTTCACAGGACGACGGGATATACGTACTTATAAAAGAAGTACTTGACAATTCCATTGATGAATTCATGATGGGCTTTGGAAAGGTAATTGATATTACAATAAACGAAAACATTGTTCAAATAAGGGATTACGGCAGGGGCATACCGCTGGGCAAAGTGAAGGACGTGGCATCAAAGATGAATACGGGTGCAAAGTATGACTCAAAGGTATTTAAAAAATCCGTGGGACTGAACGGAGTAGGCATAAAGGCCGTAAATGCCCTTTCTTCAAAATTTATCATAAAGTCGTACCGTGATAATATTGTTAAGGTTGTCAGCTTTGAAGAAGGAAACCTTTTAAGTGATGATAAGGAGCATCCTTCCGATTCAAAGAACGGCACTCTTATTACATTTGTCCCTGACATCAAGATGTTTGGCAAGTTCAGGTTCATTGACGATTATGTTGAGCTGATGGTGAAAAATTATGTTTACCTGAACAGCGGATTAACCATTAAGCTGAACGGCGAGTCATACTATTCAAAAAACGGGCTGCTTGATCTGCTGAACGAAAATATGAATTATGAGATCTTATACCCTTTGATCCATCTTAAGGATATTGATATAGAAATTGCGATGACTCATGGCAGCCAGTACGGTGAAACTTACTATACCTTTGTTAACGGACAGAACACTGCACAGGGGGGAATGCACCTGAACGCTTTCAGGGAGGCCCTGGTAAAAACCATCCGTGATTTTTACAAAAAGGATTTCGATCCTTCGGATATCAGGGCGTCAATAACTGCAGCATTAAGCATTAAGGTTGAGGAACCGATATTTGAATCACAGACCAAGACAAAGCTGGGTTCAAAGGATATGAGCCCCGAAGGCCCCTCAATACGTAATTTTATCGGTGATTTTGTTAAAACCAGCCTGGATAATTTTCTTCACAAACACCCGGAAACCGCCGATATACTTTTAAAGAAAATCATTGAATCGGAAAAAGAGAGAAAAGCAATTTCAAGCATTAAGAAGATAGCACGCGAAAGGGCAAAAAAGGCAAATCTTCATAACAGGAAGCTTAGGGATTGTAAATCTCATTATAATTCGAATGACGAGAGGAGGCTCGAGTCAACGTTATTCATTACTGAAGGTGATTCTGCCAGCGGATCAATAACCAAATCACGTGATGTAAATACCCAGGCAGTATTCAGCCTTAAAGGAAAACCATTGAACACCTACGGCCTGACAAAAAGGATTGTCTATGAAAATGAAGAGTTCAACCTGTTGCAGGCGGCACTGGATATTGAGGACGGATTGGAAAACCTGAGGTACCATAATATTGTAATTGCAACTGATGCCGATGTTGACGGTATGCATATACGGCTTCTGCTGATAACATTTTTTCTTCAGTTCTTTCCTGACCTTGTAAGGCAGGGGCACCTCTATATCCTTCAGACTCCATTGTTCCGCGTAAGGAACAAAAAAGAGACCGTTTACTGCTACTCCGATGAAGAAAAAGTTAAGGCAATCGGAAAACTGGGTGCCAACCCTGAGATTACAAGGTTCAAGGGCCTGGGTGAGATATCCCCTGATGAATTTAAGCACTTCATAGGCAAAAATATTCAACTGGAGCCTGTAAGATTAAAAAAAGATGATACGGTATCTTCCTTTTTACCCTTTTATATGGGTAAGAACACTCCTGAGCGCCAGGAATTCATTATTGAGAACCTCCGCGTTGAAGAGGATATGGTTGAAATATAACTAATACATGTTTCAGAAAGAAGGAGATGATTTGCTATGAATGAGGAAAATCAGGAATATATTAATGAGCAGCAGGATACGGGCGATGAAATAACAAAGCCTGCTGACGGCCGGGAGGATCACTCTGCAGCCCCCCCGACACATGTAACAAAGTTGTCAGGTATGTACAAGGACTGGTTCCTTGATTATGCATCGTATGTTATTCTTGAACGTGCGGTGCCCCACCTTGATGATGGGCTGAAACCCGTGCAGCGCAGGATCCTGCATTCCATGAAAAGACTTGATGACGGCCGCTACAACAAGGTGGCAAATATAATAGGGCATACCATGCAGTTTCATCCTCACGGTGATGCTTCAATCGGTGATGCACTGGTGCAGCTCGGACAAAAAGAGCTGCTTATTGATACCCAGGGCAACTGGGGCAATGTGCTTACGGGAGACGGTGCAGCAGCATCCAGGTATATCGAGGCACGTTTGTCAAAGTTCGCCCTTGATGTGGTGTTCAACCCTAAAACTACGGCCTGGAAAAACTCGTATGACGGGAGAAACAAAGAGCCCGTTACCCTTCCTGTGAAATTTCCCCTGCTGCTCGCCCAGGGAGTTGAAGGTATAGCAGTAGGACTGGCATCAAAAATATTACCTCATAATTTCAACGAGATCATTGATGCCGCAATAGCACACCTGCAAAATAAGGAATTTGAATTGTTGCCGGACTTCCCGACAGGGGGACTGGCAGATTTCTCAAAATATAACGACGGCCTCAGGGGAGGCCAGGTAAAAGTAAGGGCTAAAATCTCAAGGGTTGATAAAAAAGCTCTGATCATAACTGAGGTGCCTTACGGAAGAACTACATCATCATTAATTGAGTCGATAGTAAAAGCCAATGAAAAAGGGAAGATCAAGATCAGGAAGATTGATGACAACACAGCCGAGCATGTTGAAATACTGATACAACTTGCCCCGGGAATATCTCCTGACAAAACAATTGACGCCCTTTATGCATTTACTGACTGTGAGATACCTATCTCCCCTAATATCTGCGTTATTGAAAATGATAAACCCCGGCTCCTGGGTGTTTCGGAAATATTAAAGCTGTCAGCTCAGAATACTGTCGGCCTGCTTAAAAAAGAACTGGAAATAAGGCTTGAAGAGCTTAACGAGGCATGGCATATGTCAAGCCTGGAAAAAATATTCATAGAGAATGAGATATATGAGAATATCAAGAAATGCAGGACCGAAGAAGAGATACTTGATGCTATTGACAGGGGGCTGGAGCCATTTAAAAATAAACTGCTGAGAGAAGTCACAAGGGACGACCTGGTGCGCCTCTCAAATATTCCTATCAAGCGGATATCAAAGTTCAGTTCAATGAAAGCCGATGAGGCCATCAGAGAAATCGAAGCTGACATGGATGAGGTGAAGAACCATCTTGAAAATATTATTCCCTATACCATAAATTATTACAGGCAGATAAAGAAAAAACACGGCCCGGGAAGGGAAAGGAGAACGGAAATTCGGAATTTCGATACAATAATTGCCACAAAAGTTGTTGTGGCAAACCAGAAACTTTATGTTAACAAGTCCGAAGGATTTTTAGGGACGTCCCTGAGAAAAGACGAATATGTTTGCGATTGCTCAGATATCGATGACGTTATAGTAATACGTAAGGATGGTAAATACCTGATAACAAAAGTCACCGAAAAAACATTTGTAGGTAAGGATATTGAATATATTGATGTATTTAAAAAGAATGACAGCCGTACTATTTACAATATTGTTTACCGCGACGGAAAAGCAGGCAAGGTAATGATGAAAAGATGCGCAATAACAGGACTTATCAGAGATAATGAATATGACATTACCAGGGGCAGGGACGGGTCAAGGATCTTGTACATGAGTGTCAATCCGAATGGTGAAGCTGAAACTGTCAGGGTGCATTTAAAACCCAAGCCCAGGTTGAGGAACCTTACCCTTGAAGTTGACTTCGGGGAAATGGCTATCAAGGGAAGAAGCTCACTGGGTAACATTCTTACAAAATACACGGTTCAGAAAGTTGTATTAAAGGAAAAGGGTGTTTCAACCCTTGGAGGCAGGAAGGTGTGGTTCGACGAAGACGTGAACCGCCTGAATGCTGACGGCAGGGGTAAGTTCCTCGGAGAGA
>CAZBUF010000307.1:0-20874 GCA_964495025.1 uncultured Bacteroidales bacterium
CTGATGTGAAACCAGAGAAATTCATTGAAGCAATAAAGAACCATTCAATTAATTACCTGGGCCTTTCAGCATTATTAACCACTACTATGGTTAATATGGAAAAAACCGTAAAGGAAATTAAAGCTATATTACCCGACATAAAGATACTGATCGGAGGGGCCCCTGTAAATGAGGAATTCAGGGTTCAGATAGGTGCGGATTTTTATTCTCCCGATCCTCAGGGGGCAGTAGAATATTTGAATAAGATAATTGCATAGTATCAGATGTTTACAATAGGGTACTATTACCTGTTGACATTTGAGCTATATTTTTAAAACCTGCAAACTGGTGATAAAAAACGGTAAAGGATTCAGTGTAAAAGACTGGATCAAAAAAATAAAAGATTCGGATAGTAAAAGTGCGATGCCTGTTATGACATACCCGGGAGTGAATTTTACAGGGAAAAAAATAGTGGATATGGCAAAACATGGAAAGGATCAATATAAATGCATCAAAGCTTTATCGGAAAGGTATCCGTCGATAGCCGCAATGACATCAATGGATTTATCTGTTGAGGCGGAAGCTTTTGGGGCAACGGTAGATTTTAAAGAAGATGGAATTCCTTCAATAAAAAAGAGGTTATTATCTGATTTTATCATGATTGAAGAATTGAGGATCCCTGAAGTTGGTGCAGCAAGAACCTGTGAATATTTGGAAGCTGTGAAACTGGCAGGGAAGAATATTAACGATAAACCGGTATTTGGAGGAATGATAGGGCCATATTCATTAGCCGGGAGGCTATTTGACATTTCGGAAATGATGGTAAATATTCTTATTGATCCTGAAAACTCGCATTTGCTCCTGTCAAAATGTAATACTTTTCTTAAAGAATATGCATTAAGCTATAAAAAGTCAGGAGCAGATGGGATTATTATTGCTGAACCTGCTGCAGGCCTGTTGCCGGAAAATATGTGTGAGGATTTCTCTTCCAGGTATATAAAGGAAATAGTTGAATATACTCAGGATGACAGTTTTATGGTTATCCTTCATAATTGCGGCAATACTGTAGATCTTGTAGGATCAATGGTATTAACAGGCGCTATGGGATTACATTTCGGGAATGCAATCGATATGACAGATGTGCTGCCAAATATACCTTCCAACAGACTGGTATTCGGCAATATTGACCCGGTGAGTATTATAAAAAACGGTACTCCCGAGAGGATTAAGGCTGAAGTCGGTTTGCTTCTTAATAAAACAGCCTCATATGATAATTTTGTTTTATCTTCAGGATGCGATATACCTTACGATACGCCAACAATAAATATAGATACTTTTTTCGACGCTTTGGAAGAATATAACAGGAAATTGAAATAATACCCAAAGCATAAACAGGTGATAATGTTTCCACATATCTGAATTTAATGAATGTTTCTTACAGATGAGGAAGTATAAGTTTGATTTTCATAAGCTTGAAATATCAGAATCTCAAATTGAGAAGGCAATGGGCTACGAACCCGGCAGTTCGCCTGATCCGTTTCCCGGGTTAATAAGGGAGGTTCTTGATGTAGCCCGTGAATACTGTTTTATTCAGGGAGGATATATTATAAAGGATAACATTAGCTTCGATACATCAAATCTGGTGATGAAAATTGACTCTGAAGATTTCCTGATCAGGAAGATTGTTCTTAACCAGATAAAAGAATCAGAACAGCTGGCCTTGTTTTTATGTACTGCAGGGCCGGAAATTGGAGAATGGTCAAAGAAACTTATGTCGGAAAGAGAAATGATGAAAGGATATGTTGTTGATGTTGTTGGCTCTGAAATTGTTGAAACAGCTATGGATAACATCCGGAATCTGCTGGAAGAGGAAATGAAACATGCAGGATTGAACATAACAAACAGGTATAGCCCTGGTTATTGCGGATGGAATGTTTCTGAACAGCAGAAATTGTTTAAATTCTTTCCTGAGAATTTTTGCGGGATCAGGCTATCTGATACTTCACTAATGTACCCTGTTAAATCAGTAAGTGGAGTAATTGGAATCGGAAAGGAAGTTAAAATAAATAATTATCCCTGTAAGATATGTGATGATAAAAACTGTATTTACAGAGGAAGAGATATCAGGGCTAGTTTATAATACCATTTTAAATCAATAAACAATAGACTCAATACTATAATGGTTCAGGGTATTGAGCAAAATACAAAGATTTTTATTAATAGTATAAAAATGCATATGTTAAATATGTAACTGTAGCATAATAATATTATTCTTTTTTATATTTTAGCGGGAATTAATTAATTTATATACTCTTAAAATTGATAAGCATGAAAAAAGTATTTTTAATTTCATTAGAGGTTTTTCTTGTAATAGGCTTATTATTTGTGGTGTCGTGCAACAAGGATAAGGATGAAGATGTTCCGGAAGTTGACATAGAGTCACCTGAAATTTCTATTAATAGTCCAACTACCAATTTATCCTATCTTTCAGCAGAGGATAAAGTTTCAATATCCGGGATTGCGAGTGATAACATAGGTGTTACTAAAATTGAATGGAAAAATAATGAGGGAGTGATTGCAACTGCAAGTGGCACATCAGATTGGGAAGTTGCAAACATACAACTGGAAAATGGTGATAATTTCTTGACTTTTATAGCTTATGACGGAGCAAATAATGCTGATTCTGTATCTTTAGTTGTTACATATAATGAATTTATATCCTTCCTGGGGGCTCCGGTAGTAGACCCGAGTGGGTTTTTTATTAACACAAGCACTGATGTAACAATAAATATTTCAATATTAAAAAATACAAATCTTATTGAGAACAGCATTAAGTTAATAGAAGTAGATAATAAAGGTAATGAAATACAAGAAGTATGTGAATTATTTGATGATGGAGACCTGGATCATGGTGATGATATTCAGTCTGACGGGATATACAGTAATATTAATAATTTCATGGAAGCTGCTTCCTCTAATATTTATTTAAGGGTTAAGGCAACTTCACAGGAAACAGGAGGTAATATAGATGCATATTCAGAAATAAGTACTATTTACATAATTGAGGATATTCCTGAAGCAGTGGTTGAAGATATTATGGCAATCCAGGAAGATGCAGATGATAAATTCCAGGAATATAGTGCTACCATGTCTAATACAGTAGCAATCAACCAGACAGTTGAATACTTGAATGAGCAGGACTATGTAGTTGAAGCTACTGTAACCGAATCCGGGGATATCTGGATTTTATTCGAATATGGTTTAACAGGAATGGTAATTACAAGTGAAGAAGGAAATGAAGGAGGATTCTTTGATGTTCCGGTAAGAGGAAATTCTGCACGCATACCGATTAGTAAGCAAACAAGAGGGACTGTGGCAGGTAGTACACTGAAATCAACAACAGCGACAGATGTTAACCAGGTACTGTGCAACGATGCACTGTTATTCGCACCCAATTATGATCAATTCCATGGCTGGGGGACAGAATTTTTAGATAATGTGAATGATATTTTAAAAGATTCAGACTGTCCTACTTTCGATATTGACTATATGAAGAATGCAGATGCGAATTTATCAGTGTTAAGAAATCTTACACAGTATGGCTTAATAGTAATACATACCCATGGAGGCGTGGATAAAAAGAAAAACGTAATATTCCTGTCAGGTCAAGAGGTTGATTATTCTAGCCTGGATATTTTAGACTGGGCTATAGGCCGTATTTTCCCTGCCACTCATCTGGGGAAATCTATCTGGGCAGTAAGACCATCTTATATAGATGCTTATAATAACGTGTATCCTCATTCAGTTGTATACAACGGTTCCTGTGAAAGTGGACATAATAAAACTCTGGCAAATGTATTTTTAAATAAGGGGGCAAATACTTATTTTGGATTTTCAGAAACAGTGAAATCCGTATTTGACAGGGATATGGCCAATCAGCTATTCCCGGAGCTAATTACCAATAATAAAACAACCGGAGAGGCATTTGTGCCGAATCAGCATGATAACAATACACCACCGGCATATTTTGTTATGTTTGGAAATAGTGAGACATATTTTAGTGGTAAATTTTCAAATGGTGATTTTGAAGAAGGAAACCTTACAGGTTGGACAACCGATGGTGACGGAAGGGTAATTACACAATTAGGATTTATTTCACCTTATTCCGGCAACTATATGGGAATAATTTCTACAGGACTTGGTTATACAGTTCAAACCGGTACATTAAGCCAGAATATTTGTATACCTGAAGATGCATCAAATTTAATTGTAAGCTGGAATTTCCTCTCTGAAGAGTTTCTAGAGTGGATAGGCAGTTCATTTCAGGATTATTTTGAGATTGCCATTATCGATTCAAGTGGTACAGAAAATCTGATTTTTCATAAATCTATTGATGATATTAATAATGAGTATTCACTTACAGAAGTATCTCCCGGTATTGTATTTGACCAGGGGGGAGTTTATTATACGGGATGGCTGTTCTTTTCATATAATTTATGGGAATATATAGGAACGAATGTGACGTTAATTTTCAGGGCAGGTGATGTTGGTGATAGTATCTATGATACGGCTATTTTACTGGATGAAATAGAAATTAATTAAAGAGGAATACAGGTATGAAGATATTGACAGTTATAGCAGCAATAAATTTGTTCTTATTATCTGAATGCAATACAATGAAAAATACTAATAATAATAAAACGTACCTTAATACTGATATCGAATATAGTAATACCAAATTATCAATGAATTATAATGATTCTAAGGATTTGATATTATTAGCTGAGAAACTGTTAAGTGAGTGTAATGATATTTATGAATTAATAGTCACAGATAAGTTTATACATGATATAAAACAAAATGAAGATTACCTGGAAATTATTTATCCGGTAAAACGTGAAATAAAAATCGGAGATATTGAGACAATTGAAATTTATAGTTTATTTATCCCACTGAGTGGAAAATTTGCAGGATCAAATCAGTTGTCATTTTTTTGTGGCTATCCGAAGTATTCTTCAGGACCTTATAACAATAGTAATGGAGCAAAAGTATTAAATGATATAATTAGCAGGTATAAAGGAAATAAATAAATAATTATAATATAGTTCTGAAAAGACAAAGGAGAAAGTAATAACAAAACACAGGGAAACAGTGATGTCTTAAGATGTTGCATATTAGCCGGGTCCCTGTGTTCTGTATTTTATTGCCACAAATATTAAAAAGATTCTGAAATTTATTTAAGAACAGGGATCTAATCCATCAACAACGCCAGCACACAGGTTTTTTTATATTTATATACTTTTCCTTTCAGGTCGAACACTTCAGTGTATATTAAATATATCCCGGTACTGGCTCTTCTGTTTTTTTCGTTTATACCATCCCAGGTAAATACTCCGGTAGTACCCAGAAGTGTATTTTTAACAAGCCGCCGTACTATACGGCCTTTGGCATCGAAAACAGTGATATTTGCAACATAGCCAGGGTCGTTGAAATTATAACGGATACTGACAAAGTCGTTATAGCCGTCATTATCCGGAGAGAATACCTCAGGTTCAATGATTATTTCGGTATCTGCCGCTGTAGAATGAAAATACTGTGAGTTCCTGATCCCCGGAGTTGCAAAGCCACAATCTTCCGATGCAGAGTGCCAGTTATTCGGATCGTTGGTTGGCCACCCGAAATTTATTCTTTCCAATGATACACCTTTTGTTGAGTTAATTAATTTAAAATGTATATCTGCAGAATAATGAAACTCATCAAGTATATTCATTTTATTGTCTGTAATAGTAACCACGCCCTCGTCGTCAGGAAATACAGGTAGTTTTATAAGTTCAAGGCAGCAATCCATATTTGCGGTGTTATATTGTTCCTGAATATTACTGTAATTTGTTGTAAGCAATAAGTATTTGCCCGGAAATAGCAGATAGTGTTCCTTTATGATTGGATAACATGACTTAAATTCACAGGAATAAGGATCCCGGGATGCAATATTGAAATACCTTATATCAATAGTTTTATATGACCTGTTATAGATTTCTACAAAATCCTCCTGGTTGTCGCGGGGATTAAACATTATCTCATTAATAACGAGATCAAAACTATCTGCTGATTCAGGAAGGGTAAACAATGCATAACTTTTATCTTCCAGGATATTGCCGGCACAGTCGGTTATGGGGCCCTGTAAGGTAACTGTATAAAGGATGTTATCCCGGAATGATTTTTCAAATACTAGTATCACAGACGAAAAATCAGGTAAAACAGGGAAAATATTTACAGGATTCCCCATGTTATGGTCAACTGAGTAACTGCCAAAGTCAACCAGGGATATGCTATCCAGAGGTTCATTAAAATAAATTTGAATTTCCGAATCATTAACGACTGCAGCCCTTTTCAATAAAGGGCAGGTATTATCAGGATTAGAATCAGCAACAGAATTCCTTTTCCCGGGAGAGCCACCTTTGTAGTCTGTCGATTCAGTCCAGTTACCCATGTTTCCACACGGATTTTCTAAATCAATCATTTCCAGGGACCATCCGCCTTCCGACTTATATTCGGTATTATACCATACAACGGAGTAATTCACAAAATGTGTCATTCTATTCATATTGTTCCTTAATATTATAGTCTGGCCTGAATTTGTCAAATACGGGAATTTATCAAATGACATGACATTTCCATATTTTTCAAAGTCAGAAGCATTTTCAGTTCCAGTTAAGATCAGATAATCTCCCGGCTTCATGAGTGACGGATAAAGTTTAATTGTATTATTGCCGATGCTGATTTTCCATCCTGCAAGGTTAATAGTGAAGTTGCTTTTATTGTGCAATTCAAGATATTCTGACTCAGGCAGCAAAACTGATGGCGAAGGATCTGCCATTATTTCAGTAATTAGAATATCAAAGGGTTTGGGATCATATTTCATAATTTTAAAAGAATCGATATCCGCATCGTTATTTTCCGGTGGAGGGGCATTGTATGGTAAGCCACTAATCTGAAGGCTGTTTTCTATTGTTGACCGCCCGGTTATAAAACAGGGAATTATTAAAAAAAAGAATATAAGAATTTTCATTAATTGATTTTTATTTTCAACTTTGTAACTCGTAAAATATATTTTTGAGATTATATTAGCAAGAGGATATTTAATGAGTGGTATATGTTCGTATTAAACGCAAATACAAAAAGTAATCTTATGAAATACACAAAGGCTAAACGTTTGTAGCGGGCAGCTTTATGTAGTCATTAATTTTATTGCGTTTGATACCTGAAGTTGTGAATACTGCTTATCAGGTATCCTATTTTTATGTTCACCTTTAAAGTTTATTTAAAATGAAGACAGCAATTGTTGGTGCAAGCGGGGCAGTAGGACAGGAGTTCCTCAAAGTCCTTGAGCATAGAAATTTCCCTGTTGATGAATTGGTGTTATTTGGTTCTTCACGCAGTGCAGGGAAAGAGTATATTTTTAAAGGAAAGACACTGAAGGTAAAAGAGCTCAGGCATAACGATGATTTCAGGGATATAAAGATTGCTCTTACCTCTGCAGGTGCCGCTACATCAAAAGAGTTTGCACAGACTATTACCAAATACGGAGCAATAATGATTGATAATTCCAGTGCATTTCGTATGGATGATGATGTTCCGCTTGTTGTCCCTGAGGTTAATGCCGAAGACTGCAGGAGCATACCCCGAAATATTATTGCTAATCCTAATTGCACTACAATTCAGATGGTAGTTGCATTAAAGCCCATAGAAGATTTGTCGCATATTACAAGGATACATCTTGCTACATACCAGTCTGCAAGCGGGGCAGGGGCAGCAGCAATGCACGAACTGGAAGAACAGACCAGGCAGATAGTGAGAGGTGAAAGTACGGTAGTGGAGAAATTTCAGTATCAGTTGGCATTAAATGCTATTCCGCAGGTGGATATTTTCCTTGAAAATGATTATACAAAAGAGGAAATGAAAACACATCATGAAACCCGTAAGATCATGCACTCTGATGTTAATGTCAGCACCACATGTGTAAGGATTCCGGTTCTGAGAGCACATTCCGAAGCAATATGGTGTGAAACGGAAAAGGAATTGTCGGTGGCGGAAGTAAGATCTGCCTATGAGAATGCAGATGGAATAATACTTGAAGATGAACCTGCAAATTTAAAATATCCTATGCCATTGTATGTTGCAGGCAGGGACGAGGTATTTGTGGGGCGAATAAGGAAAGACCTGACAAATCCCAAATGTATTCTATTATGGGTGGTTGCTGATCAGATTAAAAAAGGAGCGGCACTGAATGCGGTCCAGATTGCTGAATATTTGGTAGCAGAGAGGTTAGTGTAACTTATTACAGATCAAAGCCGATATCGCGCCTGAAGTGTTTATTCCCGAATTCAATGATATCGGCATTTTTATAGCAGATATCCAGTGCATCTTTAAAGGTTTTTCCATATGAGCTTATTGAGATTACCCTTCCGCCGCTGGTCACTGCCTTATTGTTAATTAGCTGTGTGCCTGCATGGAATATAATGCTGTCAGAGATATTGCCATAATTAAATATTTCTTTGCCTTTTTCATAGGGACCCGGATATCCACCGGAAACCAGCATAACAGTTGCCACGGATCGCGGATCAATGCCGAATTGTTTTTCTGACAGATTATTATTTGCAACCCCGTCAAATAAATCAAGCAGATCACAATCAAGCCTGGGTATTATTACTTCGGCTTCAGGATCGCCCATCCTCACGTTATATTCAACAACATAAGGGTCGCCGTCACTATTCATCAATCCGAAATATAAAAACCCTTTGTACGGTATGTTCTCGTTTTTTAGTCCTTCAACCGTAGGTTTAATAACTCTCTGCTCAACCTTATTTAAAAATTCATCATTTGCGAAAGGAACAGGGGACACTGCACCCATACCCCCGGTATTAAGGCCGGTATCTCCTTCACCTATTCTCTTATAGTCTTTTGCTGCCGGAAGTATTTTATATGATTCGCCATCAGTCAATGCAAATACCGATATTTCAATCCCTTTAAGGTATTCCTCTATGACCACTGTCTTGCTTGCTTCACCAAACTTGCCATCCAACATCAATTTTAATTCTTCTCCGGCCTTTTTCTTATCTTCGGTTATTATCACTCCTTTCCCTGCTGCCAGTCCGTCAGCTTTTAATACATACGGCGGGGACACTTCAGAAAGGTAACTAATCCCTTCTTCGATATTATTTCCGGAAATGCTTCTAAAGCCGGCAGTAGGTATATTATTGCGTGCCATAAACTCATTGGCAAATTTTTTACTGCCCTCAAGCATGGCTCCTTTTTTTTGTGGCCCTATTACAGGAATATTGACAAGTTCTTTTTTCTCCAGGAAATAATCATGTATACCTTTTACCAGTGGATCTTCAGGCCCGACAATAACCATATTGATATTATGGTCAAGGGCAAAATTACCCAACGCTTTAAAGTCATCGGCTTTAATATTGACATTTTTTCCTGTAAGAGCTGTTCCTGCATTTCCCGGGGCTATGAATAACCTGTCAAGCTTCCTGCTTTGTATTATTTTCCATGCCAGAGCATGTTCCCTTCCGCCGGAACCAATCAGAAGTACATTCATATTTTATTCAGATTATATTATTATATGAACTTGAAGGGTTGAATTTAAAAGTTTTATTTTCAAATTCAATGAAAATTAATGATTATGTGAGCAGTAATATCTATTTTATGAAGTTATCAAATGAGTATGAAATGAATACCTCATGCGACCCGCTGCTGTATTCTCTGATATCTGACAGGGTGAAATCCATGGAATAACCAATTCTGAACCTTTCGGTCTGATAGCCTACCATAACTACCATAGCGTCAGAAGTTCTGTATGACAAGCCCAGGGACACCATATTCTGATAAGTTACTAAAGTATTTATATCAGCCTGAAATAATCCGGTTTCTATTAATTTGATCAGCATGGACGGTTCAATTTTAAATTCCCTGTTGACCTGATAAATATAGCCACCATGCAGAAAATAATGCCTGACGCGTTTTTGCTCGAGAAGATCCGATTTTAGTTTTATGTTTCTTTGTATAAGCTGAGGAATAGCCAAACCTACATAGTATGATTTACCATACATATATGTTCCAAAAGATCCATCAGGGACGATCATTTTCTCGGTTCCCAGGAAAAGCTCATCATCTTCTTCTTCAATATTCATACCGGATTTGTCCAGAAAATATTGATATATCTGGAAAGATAATCCAAATGCTAATTTTGATTCAATGTTATCCAATGATAAATGATAGGCATAGGCACCTTCAAAGCCCGTTTTTCTTTCTGGGCCTGCAGTAAAATTAAATATCTTTGCTCCTACACCCATCCTGTCATAAACTTCCATATGGCTTGAAAGGATTTGTAAACAAGGAGATCCATCAATTCCTACCCATAGTTTTCTGAATGAGAAAGATAAGTTCATAAATTCATTGTTCCCGGCAACGGCAGGATTTATATCAAAATGGTTAAGCATATACTGGCTTTGCTGAGTAAGTTGTTGCCCGGCAACCTGGAAAGCAAATAATATCAGTAATATTTTAAGGATAAATATTTTCATACTTTTTTTATTATAAATTAATTACAATAAATTTTATTTTACAATATTAACTGATCCTGTATAGGTCTCATTCTCACCACCAAGATTGATAATATAAAAGTACGTGCCTGCCGGCAGGTCTTTTCCGTTATTTTTGCCATCCCATGGTTCAGGGTATCCGTCGGAGGTGAATACCAGTTTCCCCCATGTGTTATATATTTTTACCACGCAATCAGGGAATTCATTGATATTTCCTATATTCCACACCTCATTTTTACCGTCGCCGTTGGGAGAAAATGCATCATATAGAGTAACCGGCATGGTAGTATCCGGCACAACAGGGATAAGTTCTACGAGGACTATTGTATCAGCAGTGCAGCTGTTATCATCAATAACCAGAATCGTATGTTCACCTTCAACAAGACCGGTGAAAAATCCTGTAATTACCAGTCCGCCGCCATCCAGCGAATATTGTATTGGCGCCGTGCCACCTGTAGCCTCTACCTGCAGAGTATCGTTACTCACAACGGGATCAATAATTATTTTTTCAGGCTGGGTGATTGTAAAATCTGCGGAATCCAGACATTCATTTGCGTCCCGTACCCATATGGTGTGAACTTCCGGAGAGAGGTCTTCAAATACTGAACTGATATTCCATGCAGATTTATCATCAGAATACTCATAGCCGGGGGTTCCTCCTGCGGCATACACCTGAATTTGCCCTGTGCTGTCTCCGTAGCAGGGAACATTTTCATGGGATCCCGCAATTTCCTGAAGATTGATAGCTGCAGTTTGTGTTATTGTCACAGGAACCGAATCGAAACATCCGTTTGTGTCCCTTGCCCAGATATTGTAATCGGCAGCAGCAAGGTTTTCAAATACCGCATTCGCATTCCATACCAGTTTATCGATAGAATACTCGTAGCCGGGCGTTCCTCCTGATGCTGTTACTTCAAGTTGCCCCGTGCCGGCATTAAAGCATAATACGTTTTCATGTGAAGCCGTGACTTCCTGAACAACAACTTCGGCAGGTTGTGTTATATGTATAAGTACTGAATCGACGCATTGCAGGGAATCACGAACTTTTACATAATAATTTCCCTGTGCCAGGCCGGAAAATAGTGTTCCGGCATCCCAGTTTATGCTGTTCAATGAATATTCGTATACGCCCCATCCTCCCTCAGCAATGGCTTCCATCTCCCCGTTATTGTCCCCGTAGCAAAGGTTATCTTCGTGGGAAGCTGTATTTTCAGTTATATTCAGGGCAACGGAAGGTTCACTGATCTGGATTGTTGCTTCTGCCGGAGGGCATTCATATGCATCAGTAACAGATACGGAATATAAACCTCCGAACATAGATGATAAATTATTTATATAATTGGTATCAACAGGCACTCTGTCCCATGTATATTTATAAGGTTCTGTGCCTCCGCCGGGAGTAATCAGTATTGATCCATCAGATAGCCCGACACATGAAACATGGATAGTATCAATCCGGATAATTGATATAGCGTCAGGGTCATCTAATATTTCACTGGCAGTATTCTGGCAACCGTTTTCATCCTTGACAGTTACCGTATAATTTGAAGCGGCCAGACCGGTGGCAATCTGAGTAGCCTGACTCCCCGGATCATCCCACAGATAATCAATACTTCCGGTACCTCCTGAATTATTGGCTCTTAATGTTCCCGTAAGTTCACCATTACATCGTATTTCCTGCAATACTGTTATACTTACATTAAGTTGTTCAGGTACCTCAAGAAGTACCGAATCCATAACAGTACAACCGTTCTTGTCAGTTACGGTCACTCTGTAATATTCAATACTTCCCGTCAGATTGTTAAGGTCCTCACTGGACTGTCCTGTTGACCAGTGATATGTATATACTGGTTTCCCTCCTGATACGCTAAGGTTAATTGATCCGTTTGCATCACCATAACATAAAGGAGGTGATGAGTCAATCTGTGTTGCTAATAGCAAGGGTTCTTCAATTTCAACTGACGTTGAATCAGCCCTGTTATCTCCCCCGTTTTCTGTTACAGTTATATAATACATTCCTCCTGAAACATTGGCAATATAATTTGTGTCGGTTCCAACAGGAGAGCCTGAAAAATCCTCCCAGGTATAAGTGTAATCGAATCCCTTATCGCCGGATATTCCGATTCTTGCATAGCCGTTATTATATCCAAAACAAGAAACATGGGCTACAGAGTCAATATAAATGATAAGTTCATCCAGGGCAGTAATTACAATCGTAGTATCATCTGTACAATGATGGGAATCTGTTACTATAACTTTATATGTATCTCCGCAGAGGTTATTTAATGTATCTGATGTTCTTCCTGCCATGGACACACCTCCTTTTTCCCACTCATAAGTATACAGGGGAGTACCACCCTGCACTTCCAGGTCAATTGTCCCGCTGCAGCTATCGGCAGAATATGCCGGAGTAATATCTGTACCTGCATATGTAATCGGATCAGGTTCGGTTACAGTGGTTGAATCATATGACTTGCATCCGTTGTCATCGGTAACAGTAACTTTATATAAACCTGCATATAAATTGCTCTGATCACTTCCCGTTGGATTTAATCCTGAACCTCCTGTCCAGTTATAAGTATAACCACCTGTTCCTTCTGTAACCTCAATATCTATTGCTCCGTCACCTGACTGGTAACATGAAAGATTTGTACTGTCAAGAGTTATGGAAATTGCCAGCGGTTCAGTAATCTGTATTGTATTGGAGGCAGTGGAATCGCGGTTATCGGTAATTGTCACCGAATAAATTCCTGCAGATAAAAAGTGGGCAACAGAATCATCACTTACAGTAACATTCGGACTCCATTCGTAAGTATAATCTTCCATTCCGAAAAACGGGGTGGCAATCAGTTCTCCGTCATTGCCTCCGTTACATGAAACATTTTTAACGTATTTAAATACGACTTTCATCGGATAGTAGTATTCCCCGATAAAACCATTACTTGTTCCGGAGCCATTTACGTATGAGGAATCACCAATGTTAATTGTCGGTGATAAATAATATCCTGCAATAACAGTATTCCCCTCAGGCGTAAATGCTATATTTGTACCCCTGTCTTCAAGTGTTCCCCCTATATCCTTGGCTCCCACTTCATTTCCGTATGTGTCAAAAATTGCAAATCCTGTGTTGCGATCCAAAGTTGAAGAACTTTTCAGAGTGTCAACATTAAAGATTACTGTTCCTGCAAAGTTGCCGCAAAACTGTACCAGGTTCTCTCTTTGAACCAAACCATACCCATCGTCTTTTCCTGTGTCACCTTTTCTGCGAATCCACTGAAGATTACCCGATTTATTAAATTTTGCCAGATAAATATCTTCATTTCCCAGGTTAGGAATAAATATTGATTGTGTTGCTGTACTGTCAAAATATACATCTCCCTGTAACTGACCCGTAAGGTATATATTACCATAGATATCACTTACTGAGGAATTTGCATGATCCCAGCTGGTACCGCCGGCTTTTCTTTTCCAGTTAAGAGTCAATCCCGTATCAACCCGGAAGCACATAATATCCATGTTAACCTCATCCCCGGCAAGGGAATCAGTGGGAGTGAAGAATACTTTACCTTTTAAATCACCACTCATGAAATAGCCGGTGTTTTGTGAGATGGTTATATCTTTGAAAACTGTTTTATTCGTAGAAGTTTCATAATTGACTATTTTGCTTACTTCTGATGATATATTTGATTGTGCAATAAAAAGGTCCTTGGGTCCCCTGGCTATTACTGTATCGTTTTCAATGCCATTGTCGTAAACAAGAAATGATTTCAAATTGCCGATTATCACAAACTGATTTCTGTTTTCGTCATACAACATATCCCTGATTCTCTGATTATCCGAACCCCAGAATATTCTTGCTGCATCCTGAAAAACCCCGTTCAAATTAAATCTTGCAATAAACGCGTCCCATCCACCATTATTTACCAGCAGATCAGATCCGGTAAAACGCAGAATGCTGCTTTTATAAGACCCTGCAACATACAGATTACTACCTATTAATGATAAGGTAACTACTTCATCATTGTCAGATCCGCCAATACGTTTTAACCATTGAAGTTCTCCCTGTGGATTGAATTTACATATAAAGCCATCACTGCCTCCAATGTTATGTATTGTATCCGAGCCAATCTGTAAGGTTGAATTATTGTAATTACCTGCGAGATATACATTATTTGAATTATCTGATATCAAATCATAGATCTCAACATCTCCATCACAGGCTAATTGATTTGACCAGACCCAGTTCTGACTTTTAACAGATTGAACTGATAAAAAGATTAGTTGAGTTAAGAATATTATTTTAATGATTTTCATATTAAGATATCTTTATTATAATACCCGACGATCTTATGTGTTGAATACCAAAGATATATGAAAATAATACATGATTTTATTTATAAGATTTACCGGTGTTTTACATTAATAAATTAACCTGATTAAAATAATAATGATAAAACAATAAAATAACATTTATGATTTATTTAACATAAATTAAACTTATAATTAATCATAATTAATTCGTTGTTAGCTAGATCAAATATAAGATATTTTTAAGTAAAACTGGCTTATTTAAGTAATTTATATTATGAATAGTATAAATTGAATTAAATATTAATCCGCTGTTAAGTAAGATTTTACTTATAAATAAATGTAAATCCGGGCCGGTTGAGTAATAAGGTTTATGCTGATATCCGGTTTCCTGTTACAGATATAGTTACGCAAACGCTTAAACATCACTATTAATACTAATTTAGTCTTTTAGACTATCACTAAATTAGATTATTTTTACTGTAAATATTGAACTGCAGTTTTCATTACTCAGTAATTAATGATGAAGGAAAATAGAAAGTACGGGATTTTGTATTCTGGCAGGGCTTTTGGGGATAACCTGATATCTGTGCTTTTTACCGCAGTTTTGTGTGATAATGGATTTGATGCGGTATTAAATAATCCTGATGTTTATGATCTGGTCGACTGCCAGGTTCCCTGCAGTTCCAAAGCATGGAGACGGACAATATTTGAATGCAGGAGACAAAACCGTACGGGACTGGATACGGACAAAAAGTATAATATTATTACTGATTTAATAAGGGAATTCTCCCTGAAGTTCAATATTTCAAAGAAAATAGAAATCAGAAGAAACCATATTCCGGTGAGGTTTCAGGAAATTGAACTTGTTCCGGCATGCAATGTTGTTATGGTAACTGAAACAGGTCACTGGTCGCCATACAGGAACTGGCCATATTTCAATGAATTGAAAGCATTATTATCAAAGTCAAAAATTGATTTTTTCGATTTGTCAGAAAACAGGATTCGCAACATTGAATTTTTAAACTATATTAAGAAAGCAAAAGTTTTTGTTGGTTTAGAGACCGGAGCGAGCCATTATGCTTCAAAATTTGCCAATGGAAAATCAATAATTATTCAAAGCGGCTACTGTGACTTTGATTATTGGGCAGGCTTATATGATTATGAACATATTCAGCATAGCGTTGAATGCAGCCCCTGCTGGCTAAGAGAAGGATGCCCTTATGATCACAAGTGCATGAAAGAGATTAAACCTGAATATGTTTTTCAAAAAATATTAAAAAAACTGAATGGATGATTTGTCATAAAAGAAAGATAATATTCATTCATATTCCAAGAACTGCCGGACAAAGTATTGAGCACTTTCTTTTTCCCGGGCATAATTTCACTGATAAAAAAAACAAAAGGATAATGTATGGATGGGATAATAAATCAGGGTGGTTAAACCATTTAACATGTAATGAAATTAAAAGAGATAATCTTTTACCGGGTAGAACGTATTATGAATATTTTAAATTTGCATTTATAAGAAATCCATGGGAAAGGCTCGTTTCGGAGTATGTCTGGAAGTTTGATGCTGATAATATAAAGTTCAGGCAGTTTTGTATTGATATATCTGAAGGAAATTATTCTAACTGGGCCGGCCCCTACAGAGGACCTAAAGCATTTATGCAGCATATAAAGCCACAATATGAATATATATTCAACAGTAAAGGGCATTCAGATATTAATTTTCTTGGGAGATATGAAAATCTCGACATGGATTTCAGGCAGTTATGCGAAAGAATAAATCTTGCTTATAAAAAGTTACACCGGCACAATAAATCCTGCCATAAGCATTATACTTATTATTATGATAAATTTACAGAGGAGTTGGTAAGAAAAATATATAAAGAAGATATTGAAGTTTTTAACTATACTTTCGGAGACTGAAATTTTATTTCGGAATTAAAATTACTCTGTAAGGGTAAGGCAAATATATTACTTATATTTTACACTGTTATTTATGAATGCAGGCATTATCATAGTTTATTTCGGGACCTGGCCGGAATGGATAAATAATTATATTTATAGCTGCGAAAAAAATGAGGGATGTGATTTTATTATTCTGAATGATTCCGGAACAGTATTATCAGATTCTGAAAATATCAACAGCATTTTTTTTACTATTGAGCAGTTTAACTCTCTTGCATCAGAAAAACTGGAAATGGAAATAAAGCTTGATAATCCATATAAATTATGTGATTTTAAACCGGCTTTTGGTAAAATATTTGAGGATTTTCTTATGAATTATGATTTCTGGGGGGTATCTGATGTTGATATGATTTTAGGCGATGTTTCAAAAATACTGAATAAAATTCATGCTCATAAATATGACATAATAAGCTTATATAAGGATTTTGTTTCAGCGCCTTTTTTTCTTGTACGAAATAATCCATTTTTAAATTCTGCTTTTGAACAAATACGGGATTATAAAAAATACCTGAATCATAAGGAATACTTTGGTTTTGATGAGAATAATAAATCGGCAGGAAAAAAGCCGGTTATTTCTAAAAGGTTATTGAATATAATGAAATATTTTATTGTTAATTTATTGAAATTTAGTCTTTTCAAATCAAGAATCGCAGAAATAAAACATAGTTTATACTGGTATTTAAAGAAGGAGGAGACTTTAACACCTGTTGATTATACTGAAGTTATCCATACACTTTCAAAGGAAAAAAAAATATCTCCTTTATTTCTCGATTTAATGGAATCTGATAAATCATTAAACAGGAAAGGCATCATACAATGGAAAATTGAATACAGGAGTGGCAAATTATTTGAATCATGCATGAACAGGGAAATATTGATATTTCATTTTCTTAAAAGTAAGAATAAAGATAATTTTGTGGTTTCAAAAAATATTTCTGACGATTTTATAATTACCCCGGACGGGTTTTCCTTATATGAATAAAAAAGTTGCTGTTATAACGTTTTGTCTTGGTAATGTGCCTTACTGGATAGATTATTTTCTGAAAAGTTGCTCCTCAAATGATATGGTGGACTGGCTTTTTTTTACGGATCATCCGGTAAAGGGAGAATATGAGTCAAATGTTAATATTATAAATACCTCACTTGATAAATTAAGCAAGCTGATTTCCGAAAAGATTGATTTACAGATTAATATCAAACATCCTTATAAACTATGTGAATTCCGGCCTGCCTTTGGGGTCATTTTTTCAGATTATCTGCAGGATTATGATTATTGGGGCTATTGTGACAATGATTTGATATTCGGAGATATTTTCTTTTTCCTGGGAGATGCTTTTAATAAGGATTATCATATTATAAGTCCTCATAACAAGTTTGTTCATGGCCATTTGTGCCTGTTGAAAAATACTTCTGAAATAAATAATATATTCAGATTATCATCAGATTATAAAGATATTTTCAGTAGTGAGAAATTACACGTTTTTGATGAGAGCTTTTATAAAAAAGGCATTAACCTGGATAGTGATCAAATTATTAATTCGCAGATACTGAGAAGGATTAATAAATACATGAGTTATAAAAAGAAGATTAATATCATTTCAAAAATTAAATTCTGGAATAGTATTTCTGAAGCTTTCAGGAGTAAAGGCGATTGTCATTTAAGTGATTTTAACCAGATAATTAATTATCTGGAAAAAGAAAAAAAAATCAGGACTTACCGTAAATCATTATACGAATGTGATATTATGAAAGAAGTACGAAATAAAGGTTATTGGAAAATGACATGGAGGAATGGCAAACTGGTAAATGAGGAATTAAAAGAGTTACTATATTTTCATTTTCAGTTATCAAAGTACAAAAATCGCCTTACCATATCAGACAATATAGATAAAGACAACAGTTTTGTTTTTGAATCTGCCAAAAGATAAATATTTGCGTTGAAACGGGTCAGTCATAGTACGAATATCTTTTAAGGAAAGGATAATGCTGAATTTCTGTATGAACCAGATCAATAAAATATTTTGGCCATTTAATTGAATATTTGCTTTTATTGGGCGATTCATAGATTATATCCGAACATGCCTGTATATATTTTTCATCACCTGAAATATCCAGAAAATCCAGAATCTTTTTTAAAAAATTTCCCGGATGAGCAACAAACTCCTCGTGGTATATATCAAGTATATCCATGATATTTTTCATTTTAAGTTCTTTATTTACTCCTGCTCTTAAAAAGTATTTACTAATATAATATAAGAACTGATGCCGATCGGGAATTATATCATATCCTAAATTTCTGTTTATCATTGTAGATATATTGTCAAAAGGATTTCGTATAACATGTATTGTTTTAACGGGGCATCTTACGGTTTTTTCAAGTTTATGATACAATTCAAAATTATCACCCAGTCTCATTGAGCTTGCCGCGCCTTTTTTATCACCAATAATTTCCAGTTTCTTAAAGGTGCCCTGATATTGACCAGGTACTTTATATGAATAACCTGTCCATGAATTTTTATATTTTTTCTTAAATAATCTGGAATTTCTGGTAATACAGGAAAATAACTGGTTTCTGGAAAAATGACATTTTATTAAGTTTAACACATCCTCTTCCATTCCTATTGTGATATTAGGATGTGCATCAAGCAATGCTGCGATAAGGCTGTGGCCACTTCTTCCATATCCGATGAACATGCAATAGGCCCTGACATTTTTGTATTTCGCGGCATTAAGATTCCCTATCAATAAAGATTTGAAGTACTTTTTTATTATGTTCGTATCTAATAGCATTATACTTAATAATTTTTGTGAGATAAACTTAACCGGTACATAATACTTTTACAGATTTTTAAAAACAAAAATGACAGGTATTCAAAAATTAACCTTATTGCTGCTGTGAAAGTGGTGTTATTAATATTTGCCAGTTTATATCCTCTTTGAATTAATAATTTCCCGGAAATAAACTCTATTATATATAAATGTGAAGGATTCAGGTTATTATTCCATGAATTAATTTTGTCAGGCTCCGCTTTGGTTTCCATCAAAGGATGCAGATCATGATGGCTGCGGGGCATTCGGGTTTTTAAATCACCCATTTTATTTAAGTCAGCAATTTTTATATCCAGTATCCGGCAAACAAATATAAAATATTCAGGGAAATCTGAGATTAACGATTCATATGATATTTCAAAAAAATCATCTTTTTTGGAAAGTCGGGTGACCAGGCGTATGTAAGTATTCCATCTTTTAGCCAGCCTTAATGAATTTATTTCCATTATGCTATTTGTTTCCGGGATAAGAGTATTGTTCTGAGAATAAAATATGGCTCTGCAATCGCGAGTAACAGCAATAAATTTAATATTGTACTTTACGGAGAAGTGGTGAATACCGGAATAATAATATATAAGTTTTTCTGCCTTAAAAACAATAATAGTTGACAGGGGTTTTACTTTTATCCTGTAAATGTCAATAAAAGCAATAAAGGCATCAAAATAAGTTTTTTTATTTGCCAGATTTTGAATAATATCTTTTTTATCGTATTTCCAGCATTTTAGTTTTTGATCCGCAACAATTGCATAATACAAGGTATTAAAAAACCGTTTGTCAGGATTAAAAGATTTGGCCGGACTTTTTAGAAAGAGATCGATAAGAATTTCAGCCTCAGGACAAACAAGTATATCCTCAGATTTGCTTAAATTATTAACAAAGAAGGTTGAACCCGACCGGTTAATATATGTTACAAATATTACTTTGTTAATCATTTATCTTGTCATTCTGTATTCCAATATGGTTTTAATTATCGAAGCCCAGCTATTTATTTCTTTTAATATGCCTTCTTCATTTTTGATTGTTCTTTGCAGTTCTCTTTGATCATTGAATGCTGAGGTAATTACATTATAGATATTCCCGGCGTTAACCGGATTAAAGTAAAAAGCGCCACTTTTGCATGCTTCACGGGCAAAATCAAGATCTGATGTAAAGAGAGGTTTACGGTAATACATTG
>CAZBUF010000308.1:0-13217 GCA_964495025.1 uncultured Bacteroidales bacterium
GCCCGCAACAGCGATATTATTTTTATGCTCCGTAATATATCCTAAAATTTCGGCCCTTTTGAACAAGCTGAAATTACTTCTGCGAAACAGGTTCAGCTCCTTATGATCATCATTTACTGCCGGGGTTATAATAACAAGTGTACCATTACTGTTCAAATAATCCGCAGGTATTAATTCAATATTGTCTTCGAAGTGAATATTTATTCCCGAATCCATAAGTTCGTTTGTCAGTGCAGTAGGAGTGCGGTCGTATCCTGCAACATCCTTTCCTGTTGCTTTAAAGTACCTGGCAAGCGCACTCATGCCTATACCCCCTATGCCTATAAGATAAACCCTTTTGAAATTGTTAAAATTCACCTGTTACTTATTTTAATATTTTATATACCTCATCTGCAATTCTTGCTGCAGAGTCTCTTATCCCCAGTTTTTTACAGTTTTCTGACATGGATTTCATAAGCTTTTCATTATTAATAAGTTGAATGACTTCCGGTATCAGTTTATTTTCAGCATCAGCATCATTTATGATCAATGCTGCATTCCTGGCAGCCAGGGACAATGCATTTTTCATCTGGTGGTCCTCGGCCACGTTAGGAGAAGGTACCATTATCACCGGCTTTCCGATAATACAAAGTTCAGATATAGCTATGGCTCCTGCTCTTGAGATTATCACATCAGCAATAGAATATGCAAAGTCTATTTTTGTTATGAAATCCATAATCTTGATATTGCCGGCTTTACTTTTCTTCAGCTTTTCCTGCATTGATTGAACGTAGAGCTTCCCTGTCTGCCATATTAAATCGATATTTGCTTTTCCTATCATTTCAAGGTTAGCAGCAACGCTTTTATTTATCGTAGACGCTCCCAGGCTGCCTCCTATTACCAGTATTATTTTCCTGTTTCCGGAAATATTAAAATATTTCAATGCCTTGCCTGCCTTGCCTTCAATGTTTGTGACATCTTCCCGCACCGGGTTGCCTGTAAGGATGATCTTGTCTTCAGCAAAATATTTATCCATATTATTATAGGCAACACAGATCTTCATGGCTTTTTTACCCAGAATCCTGTTAGTTATCCCTGCATAGGAATTCTGTTCCTGTATCAATACAGGGATACCCTGTCTTGAAGCAGCCTTAAGTGCCGGGCCGCTGGCGTAACCTCCCGTGCCAACCGCGATATCAGGTTTATATTTCCTTAATATTTTACCGGCTTTAATCAAGCTTATCAACAGTTTATATATTACAGAAAAATTCTTAACACTCAATTTTCTTTGAAATCCTCTTACCGGCAATCCTTGAATCTTATATCCCGCCGCCGGTACGAGTTCCATTTCCATCCTGCCTTCCGCTCCGATAAACAATATATCAGTATTTCCATCCCTTTTCCTAAGTTCATTTGCGATGGCTATAGCGGGATATATATGCCCGCCGGTACCGCCGCCGCTAATCAATATTTTCTTCCTTGCTTCCTGCTTCTTCATTAGTATCTGCAGTTAAAGTTCCTGTTGATCTGCTCACACTCAAAATAATACCAAATGCTATGCAGGTAAAAATCATTGACGTACCACCCATACTCACCATTGGCAAGGGCTGGCCCGTAACCGGAAAAATATTCACTGCCACCGCCATGTTGACCATTGCCTGCAAAACAATGAGTATGGTAAGCCCCATGGCAAGAAATGCCGGGAATGTTCTGTTGCATTTCTTTATTATCACTCCGGCCCGGAAAAGCAGATACAGATATAGTATCATTATAATGACTCCTCCTGCCAGTCCGTATTCTTCAATGATTATAGCATATATAAAATCAGAATATGGCAGGGGTAAAAAGTTCCTCTGCACGCTTTTTCCAGGCCTTATTTTAATTATCCCACCTGATACAATTGCTATTTTCGACTGGTTAACCTGGTAATTTTCGCTGCTGTCCTTATCAATAAAGCTTTCGATCCTGTTTTTCCACGTACCGAACCTCCCTTCCCAGTCGTTTGAAAGGGCAATAACAACAAATAACCCGATAAAAACAGTTAAAATAAGAGCAAAAACAAATAAATACCTGAAATTTATTCTTCCTATGAACATTAAAATAAAAGAAGTACAGAACAGCAAAATTGCTGTGGACAGATCGGCCGGCAATATTAAGATGCATATAAGTAACACCGGGATCAGTATCGGTATGAATGCCCCGTAATAATCCTTAATATTGTTTTGCTTAAGTGACAGCATTCTTGCTACATACATTATCAGAGCAAGTTTTGCAAGGTCCGATGTCTGAAATGTCAGTCCGATTACCGGGATGTACAACCAGCGGGAAGCCTGGTTGATAGTGATCCCGAAAAAGAGCGTCAGTACCAGAAACAATACTGAAAGTACCAGTAATACCTGGGAAAACCTGGAAAAATACCTGTATGAAATCCTGTGAGTGACAAAAATTATTACAAGTCCGATTAATAACAATATCGCATGCTTTATAACATAATAACTGGTATCTCCTCCCTGATACTTGTATGCCAGTGATCCTGTTGAGCTATAGACAGCCAGCAGGGAAAAAATTGACAATACAATTATTACCGCCCAGATTATCGGATCTCCCTTAAAGTATTTCCTGAATTCATTTGACATAGGACAACCTTATCAATTAATGATTTAATAAGTCCTTATTATTAAAGTTCTTTAACACATTCTTTAAACTGCCATCCCCTGTCCTCATAGTTTTCAAATAGATCAAAACTTGCACAAGCCGGTGATAATAAAACCGTATCTCCGTCTTCTCCAAGGAAATAGGCAGTTTTAACCGCCTCTTTCATTGATTTTACATCGACTATAGTACTGACAGTTTTTTCAAATACTTCATGGATCTTGGTATTCTCAAGTCCGAGGCATATTATTGCCTTCACTTTGCTTTTTACAAGTTCTTCGAGCACAGAATAATCGTTTCCCTTATCAACACCTCCGGCAATCCATATCACCGGATTTATAATACTTTCAAGGGCATACCATGTTGAGTTTACATTTGTGGCTTTTGAATCGTTAATAAACTCAATGCCATGTACCTGGATAAATCTTTCCAGGCGATGTTCAACCCCGACAAAATCCATCAGGCTCTCACGTATTGTCTCTTTTCTCAGATGGAGCACACTGGCAGCAAGTCCCGCAGCCATTGAATTATAAGCATTATGTTTCCCCTTTAATGCCAGATCGGCAACTGACACTTCAAAATGTACTTCCTCGATCTCAAAATTTATATTATTATTTTTTATGAATGCTCCCTGTTGTTTTCTTTCCTTCAGAGTAAATCCCAACTGTTTGGCTTTAACAACTATCTTTTCCAGTTCCCTGATAGTAATCTCATCATCAGAACAATAAATAAAATATTCATCTTCTGACAAGTTCTGTGTCAGTTTGAATTTGGAATCTACATATTTCTGTAAATTATAATCATACCTGTCAAGATGATCAGGCGTAATATTCAATAATATAGCTATATCAGCCTTGAATTCGTACATTCCTTCAAGCTGAAAACTGCTTATCTCAAGTACATAATAATCATAATAATCTTCGGCCACTGACAATGCAAAACTTCTTCCTATATTTCCGGCCATCCCCACATTTAATCCTGCCTTTTTCATCATATGATGAAGTAACGATGTGGTAGTTGTTTTGCCATTGCTGCCGGTTACACATATTTTCCTGGCATCGGTAAAGCGGCTGGCAAACTCTATTTCTGAGATTATTCTTATATCTTTCTTCCTTATCAGCTGAATAATATCCGACCGTTCGGAAATTCCCGGACTTTTAATTATTTCGTCAGCATTGAAAATCAACCTCTCGGTATGTTTCTCCTCTTCCCAGTCAATTTCATAATTAAAAAGGATCTCCTTATAATAAGGCTTTATTCTTCCGGAATCAGAAACAAATACGTCAAAATTCTGTTTCTTCGCCAGAACAGCTGCTCCTGTTCCGCTCTCTCCGGCACCAAGTATTACAATTCTTTGTTCCATTAATTATCTGATTTTTAATGTGACTATAGTAACTACAGCCAGTAATATGCTTACAATCCAGAATCTTATGACTATTTTAGGTTCGGAATAGTCACGCTTCTGGTAATGGTGATGCAAGGGGGCCATTAAAAAGATCCTCCTTCCTTCACCGTATTTCTTTTTGGTATATTTGAAATAGCTTACCTGCAACAAAACGGATAAGCTTTCAACAAAAAATACTCCGCATAAGATAGGTATCAGCAATTCTTTCCTGATAAGTATGGCATAAACTGCAATTATTCCTCCTATGGCAAGGCTGCCCGTATCTCCCATAAAAATCTGGGCAGGATAGGAGTTGTACCACATAAAACCTATCAGTGCCCCTATGAAAGCGCTCATAAAAATCACCAGTTCACCTGTATTTGGTATATACATGATATTTAAATACTCTGCGAATATTGTATTACCGGAAACATACGCCAGTATCCCGAGAGTAGTGCCAATTACAGCTGATGTGCCTGATGCCAGTCCGTCAAGTCCGTCTGTAAGATTAGCCCCGTTTGATACTGCAATGACAATGAGTATTACTGCAATAATAACAACCACCCATGACCAGTCTTTTGCTTTACTGCCCAAAAATCCTATTACCATTGCATAATCAAATTCATTATTTTTAAAGAAGGGAATATTGACTTTTGTGGATTTGACTTCGCGTGTAACATAAACTTCCTTCTGCTGAACCTTATCATCTCCTTCTATAATCTTTGTTATCGGTGACCCTTCATTATTCAGAACCTTTTCGCGGACAACAATGTCATTGCTAAAGTGAAGCGTAAGGCCAACGATCAATCCTATTACAATCTGGCCGGCTATCTTGAATTTTCCTCTCAGCCCTTTCTTATTCTTCCTGTATACTTTTATATAATCATCGAGAAATCCCACAAAACCAAGCCATACAGTAGTTATCAATATCAAAATGATATAGACATTCCTGAGGTCCCCAAATAACAATACCGGTATTAATATGGAAGCCAGAATAATCAGGCCTCCCATGGTAGGGGTATCTTTCTTCTGCATCTGACCTTCGAGTCCCAGGTCTCTCACAGTCTCACCAATTTGCTTTTTCTTAAGTATATCAATTATTCTCTTGCCGAATATCAGAGAGATAATCAGCGATGTTATCACGGCCATTGCTGATCTGAATGATATATATTCAAATACCCCTGCCCCGGGGAAATCGTTCTTTTCGAGATATGCAAACAGATAATACAACATATTTTCAATAGTTATTGTAAATTCACGTTATTCAGCATAAATTGCTCATTTATTATCTCCTTATCATTAAAATGATATCTTACGCCCTTAATTTCCTGGTAGTTCTCATGGCCTTTTCCTGCCACCAGTATTATATCACCGCTTTTGGCCATCATACATGCTGCTTTTACAGCCTCTTTCCTGTCAGCAACTATTAACACACTTTTTTTATAGTTATTCTGCACTCCCGCATACATGTCATTGATTATATCTTCCGGCTTTTCATTCCTGGGGTTATCGGAAGTTAGTATTGTCTTAGTGCTGTTTTCCACTGCTATTTTTGCCATTTTGGGTCGCTTGGCCTTATCCCTGTTACCTCCTGCACCAACTACCGTTATTAATTGTTCGCTTCCTGTTCTTATCTTGTTAATGGTTTTCAATACATTGAACAATGCATCAGGAGTATGTGCATAGTCCACAATGGCAATTACCCCGTTATTTGATTTTAAATATTCGAACCTGCCTTCAACAACACCGAGAGAACTCAGTAATTTTAAGACATCGTCCTTTGACTGATTCAACAGCCTTGCACATGCATATACTGACAGGAGGTTATATGCATTAAACTCACCAATAAATCTGGTCCAGACCTCCGATTTATCAATACTTAGCAGCATGCCGTCGAAATTGCTTTCAATTATTCCGGCCCTGAAATCTGCCATGCTCTTTAATGCATAGAATTTCTTTTCAGCATGCGTATTCTGCACCATAACTTTACCGTTCCTGTCATCAGAATTTATAAGGGCAAAAGCATGAGACGAGAGATTGTCAAAAAATAATTTCTTCGCTTTCAGATACTCATCAAATGTTTTATGGTAATCAAGATGATCATGTGTTATATTGGTAAATATTCCGCCCCTGAAACTGAGCCCTGCAATTCTTTCCTGAACAACTGCATGAGAGCTTACTTCCATAAAGGCATATTTACAGTCCTCATCAACCATTTGTTTCAGGATATCATTTATCCTCACAGCATCAGGTGTTGTATGTGTAGCCTCTATTGCTTTATCGCCTACATAATTACGCACCGTTGACAATAAGCCTGTCCTGTATCCCAATCCTGCAAATAGCCTGTAAAGCAACGTAGCTATTGTTGTTTTTCCGTTGGTTCCGGTAACACCCACTAACACCAGTTTCTCCGAAGGATTGTCACAGAAATTTGCAGCTGCTATTCCCAGTGCCTTTGCCGGGTTCTTTACCTTAATAAAGGTTACTTTCTCATCCAGCTGATCAGGCAGGGTTTCGCAAATGATGGCAGAGGCCCCGTTTTCAACAGCTGATGATATAAATTCATGCCCGTCTGCCGTGGTCCCTTTTACTGCCACAAACAATTGTCCTTGTTCAGTCTTACGGGAATCGAAAGACAAGCCGTTTATTTCTTTATCTTCCGGCCCAATTAATCTTTGAACCTCAACCTTTCTTAATATGTCAGCCAGTTTTTTCACCTTTACTTATATAAAGCTCATTTCAAGAATAATCTCTTTGCCTTCGGAAACCAGGGTTCCCGGTGGAATCGACTGATTTCTGACGCTGCCCCTCCCTTTTAATACAACCTTCAGACCTGCGTTCTCCAGAAGATAAATCGCATCTTTTGCCCCCATTGAAATAACATTGGGAACGAATTTCCGGACGATCTCCCTGCCGCTGAATTCAATATGATCCTCCTTCCTTACTGTTGTAACCCAGTCCGATTTAATATTTTCGTCCACGACTTTTATGTCAAGCCTGCTTAAAACCTCCTGCAGCTGATCCCTGTTGCCATTTTTGGAATACGGCGTGCTGACAAGCATCTTATCGTCAGTTTTTCGCTTCTCATCAGGCCTTATGCCTGAAGCATATATTCTTTCTGCGATCTCAAGAAATACCGGGCCAGCTACCTGGTGCCCGTAATAAACGTTCTTTGACGGTGAGTTTACAACAACTATGCATGAATATTGCGGATCATCAGCAGGGAAATAACCCACAAAGGTTGACTGGTAGCTTACAATCGAATCTGACTTATAGCCGTACTTCTTGTTATAAATCTGGTTTGTGCCTGTTTTACCGGCAATTTTGAAATCAGGATTTTTAAGATTCCTGGCAGTACCTCTTTCCACAACTCCTTCAAGCAGTTTTCTTGCCTTCTTAAGTGTCGATTTTGAACAAATTGACGGATTTAATATCTCCTTTTCATATACCTTAATTGTTTTTCCGTGATATTGCAACTCCTTCACGAATTTTGGCTTTACCATTCTGCCATCATTGGCAACAGCATTATAGAATGTAAGGGTTTGCAGGGGTGTTAATTTCAATTCATAGCCATGCGACATCATCGCCAGGGAAATACCTGACCATAGCCTGTCACCCGGATACCTGATCATTGGCCTGCCTTCGCCCTTGATCTCAACTCCCAGCTTTTCATTCAGGTGCATGCTGTATAACCTGTCAACGAAATGATGAGGGCGATCCTTATAAGCTGCGGTAATCAGTTTTGCAATTCCAACATTTGATGATACTTCAAATGCTCTCTGAAGTGTTATCTTACCATACCCCCCCTCGTAATAACTGTCATCCTTAATGATCTTGTCGTAATATTTGAGTATCCCGTTGCCGGTATCAATAGTATCACCGAGGTTTATGTAGCCGTCTTCAAGGGCAACCATTATCGCCGGAAGTTTAAAGGTTGATCCGGGTTCGGTACTTTCTCCTATGGCATAATTAAGAAGTTCCCTGTACACATTCTTCCTATCCTTGCCCAGGTTGACTATTGCCTTTATCTCGCCGGTCTTTACCTCCATTAATACGGTAGTGCCGTGATGAGCATCCTGCTTTATTAATTGCTTCAGGAGGGCTTTCTCAGCAACATCCTGGTAATCAATATTAATAGACGTTACAACATCCATGCCGTCCCGGGGTTCAATTTCATTCCTGTTGCTAACAGGTATCCACACGTTACCTGATATTTTCTGTTTCAGCTTGATGCCCTCAACACCTGAAAGTTGATGATCATATGCCCCTTCTATTCCAACAATATTTCCCTTGTTGCCTTTTGTTGTATAGCCTATAAATCTTGCTGCCAGGTTATTATGAGGCCTTATTCTCCTGTTTTCCTGGAGGTAGATCAATCCCCCGTCATATCTTCCTTTTCTGAATACCGGAAATGATTTAAGTTTCTTAAGCTCGATATAGTTAACTTCCTTTTTTATAAGATGGTACCGTTCAAGTTTCTTTCGTGCAATGACAAGTTCACGCCTGTACTCTTCTTTTGTCTTATCTTTAAAAAGTTCATGCAGACAAAAGGCAAGAGAATCAACTTCTGCATAGAATATTTTATCCGGGAGCGTACCTGTATTCATATCCATTCTTACTTCATACAAAGGGATTGACGTTGCCAGCAGTCTTCCGTCTTCAGAGAGTATATTACCCCTGTTTGCAGGGATGATCACATTCTTTAAAGTAGATTCTTTTGCTTTTTCCAGCCATTTGGTTTTTTCTACTGTTTGCAGATAGACAATCTTGCCAATTATCCAGAATCCAAAGAACAGGAATCCCAGATAAATAATAGCCGCTCTCCACAATATGTCTTTTTTTAATGACATTTAAAGCCGTTTTTTTCTTTTAGTCAGTGCCTCCGGAGGTTTATCAGGTATTGACAAGCCAATCTTCCTGTCGTTAACCAGTTTAATTACCTCTGACGGCCTCCTGATATTCATAAGTTCTGAAGCTGTTGTGATTTGTTCGGAAGACAGATCCCTTACTTCTATCTGCAGATCATTCAATTTTCTGACCAGCCTTTCAGCATGATACCGGTTACCAATATATATGAATGCTATTGCTGTCAGAAACAAGACATACGGGAGCTGTTTTACAACACTTGCCTGGGTTAAAATACTCCCGCTGAAGAGGCTCCTGATTGAAAATCCAGGCACATCATTCTGCTCCTCTTCCTGTTCGATAAATTCTATGTTCCTGTAATCACTTCCCATATTTTAATTCTTTTCCGCAATTCTTAACCGGGCACTTCTTGCCCTGCTATTATTTCTGACTTCTTCCTGTCCCGGCACTATTATCTTTTTGTTTACTGCCCTGAAAGGTGTACTGAAGTCTCCGTAAATGTCTTTACTTACCCCCTCATCAAAGTTTCCCCATCTTATGAAGTTCTTTACAAGCCTGTCTTCAAGCGAATGATAACTTATTACCACCAGCCTTCCCTTTTTATTTATTAAATCAAGTGCCTGAAGCAGAAGCTCTTTAAGATTATCGATCTCGTTGTTCACTTCAATTCTTAATGCCTGAAATACCTTTGCCAGATACTGATTTTCTTTATACTTTGGAATGCATCCCGAAATAGCCGTTATAAACTCCCCTGTCCTTTCAATCGGCCGTTGCTCCCTGCTTGCTATTATTTCCCTTACCAGGCCTGATGCATTTTTTAATTCCCCATATTCACGAAAAATTCCTGTCAGCTGCCTGGCAGAATAATTGTTCAACAGATCCTTTGCCATAGACCCTGACTTCTTATTCATCCTCATATCAAGTATTCCATCGTTCTTATAGGAAAATCCCCGCCCGGCACTATCTATAAAGTGTGATGAAACTCCCAAATCCGCTATTATACCATCTACATTATTAATCTTGTAATACCTTAAATAATTTTTTAAGAATCTGAAATTCCCTCTTATATAAGTGAACCGTTTATCTTTTATCGTGTTCTTAACAGTATCTTCATCGCAATCCACGCCTATCAAACACCCATTCTTTATTCTTTTTAAAATCTCACGCGAATGCCCTCCACCTCCATAAGTGACATCAACATAAGTGCCGGATATCTTAATATCCAAACCCTCAATACTTTCTTTTAATAAAACCGGATGATGGTAATACATCATTCATCTGTTTCATTATTTATGTTCCCCATAATTTTTTCTGCCAGTGCTGCAAATTCAGGACTGCTACTTACTATTTGCTGATATATATCTTTCGGCCAGATCTCAATTTTCCCAAACTGCCCGGCCAAAACCAGTTCCTTATTGGCGCCTATCTCATCCAGTAAGCGTTTTGGTATTAATAGCCGGCTGTTTCCATCCAGCATTACTTCGGCTATACCTTTGAAGAAACCCCTGAGAAATTTATTGTGCTCGCTGTTAAAAGGATTTGTTTTACTCCTCAGTATCTTGTTCTGTCTTTCCCACTCATCAATCGGTATCAGCAGTAAACAGTTTTCAAATATGTCTTTCTTTATTACAAATTTATCCTGTATGCCCTTGGGCATTTGCCGTTTGAATGCTGAGGGTAATAATATACGGCTCTTTGTATCAATCTTGCATGTGTAGTCACCAATAAATGTTATCATACAGAATCTTTTAGTAATAAACAAAATTATAGAAAATTTTTCCACTTTTTACCACTTTTATCCATTTTTTGACACCATTGTTAATAAGTTTTTTGAATATTGCCTGATAAATATTCATACTCATGCAATAAATAAAAACATCATTGTATTGTATATCGCTGATATTCAGATGATATGCCTAAACTGACTGAATTTATTCACAATGAAATCCTATAAATATTATCTTTGCATATTCATATATATGGTGATGATATATCAAAAATATTGTTCATTAATACCGAACCGGCCTATAATTCAGTTATGACAAAAAAATCACTGCTTGATAAAGTAGATGTCAAAAAGGCATTTTATAAAAAAAATCCCCGTGTGGCAAAATTACTTCCGGGCTTTATTTACTGGTTTATTCAACGGATCATTCATCAGAAAGATTTGAATGATTTTCTGAGCAGGCACGGACAAAAAACAGGTATTGACTTTGTAAATGCAGCTATAAAGGACTTTAATATCAGCATTAATGTTGAGGGAGAGGAAAATATACCCAATAATGAAAGATATATAATTGTGGCAAATCATCCTTTGGGAGGATTTGACGGGATAATACTAATGCATTTAATGAGTAAATATTTCCCTGATATTAAGTTCCTGGTAAATGACATATTAATGAACATTTTAAACCTGGAAGAACTGTTTATTCCTGTAAATTCATTTGGAGGGCAATCTGTTGAATACGTTAAAAGGATAGAAGAAGAATATGCTTCGGATTCTCAGATATTAAATTTCCCTGCCGGCATATGTTCGAGAAAAATTAAGGGACGGATCATGGATCTGCCCTGGAAAAAAAGTTTCATTAATAAAGCAATTAATCATAAAAGGGATATTATCCCTGTCTATTTCGGCGGAAGGAACTCCAATTTCTTTTATAACCTTGCAAATCTGCGAAAATTTCTAGGTATAAAAACAAACATTGAGTTATTTCTCCTGCCTGGTGAGATGTATAAACAGAGAAATAAAACAATTTCAGTTAATTTCGGCAACTCTGTTTCATATAAAACATTTGATAAAAGCAAGTCTCACAGGGAATGGGCAAAATGGATCAAGGACAAGGCTTATGCTTTAGGCGGGGTATATGATATTCCTTTATAGGAGGTTCTTTATTTACATATTTTTAAATAATAAAAATTAACTAAAAATATTTTTTAAATTTGCACACCTGAAATAATCATGTCTGTATTATGAAGCGTATTATTCCGCCTGTTGACCGGGAAATTATAGAAAAGGAACTTACTGAGAATAAATTTCTCAGGAATACAAATAATGGGAACAATCTTTTATATATAATTGATCATCACGATTCCCCAAATATAATGCAGGAAATCGGAAGGTTAAGGGAACTTACTTTCAGGGCTGCAGGCGGGGGAACAGGTAACGAAGTTGATATTGACAGGTTTGATACCAGCGAAGATCCATACAAACAGCTCATAGTTTGGGATCCTGATAAGAAAGAACTGCTCGGTGGTTACCGGTTCTACATTTGCTCAAAAGCCAGTCCTGATGAAGAGTGTAATTATAATTTAGCGACTTCCAGGTTATTTAAGTTTTCAAAAAAGTTCAAAGAAGAGTACCTTCCTTATGTGATTGAACTCGGACGTTCCTTTATTCAGCCTGCATATCAGGCTACAAACAGGCAAAGCAAAGGGTTGTATGCACTGGATAATTTATGGGATGGACTGGGAGCAATATGGATCAATAATCCTGATATCAAATACTTCTTTGGAAAAGTTACCATGTATAGCAGTTATAAAAGAGAGTGCAGGGATCTGCTGCTGTATTTTATGAAGAAGTATTATGATGATCCCGACAATCTTGTCAGCCCTTATGATCCCCTGGAAATAGAAACAGATATAAATTTATTAAACAGTATTCTTAAAGGAAATACCTACCAGGATAATTATAAATTATTATCACAATTTATAAGATCGCATGGTGAGGTTATCCCTCCTTTAATTAATGCTTATATGAACTTATCACCTACAATGAGATGTTTTGGCACTGCCCTCAATTTTCATTTTGGAGATGTTGAGGAAACTGCAATAATGGTAATAGTCAATGATTTGAATCCTTCAAAAGCTGAGAGGCACATTAAAACATACAAGCAGAAAAAAGAAGATTTTTAAATATCCGGTATTTGTTTTATTGCTTCGTCTTTTTAATACGCTCTGATATTCCTGCCTTCAATAAAATTTATAAATGAAGCATTAACAACTTTGTTTCCTCCCGGTGTAGGATAATTACCTGTAAAATACCAGTCACCCAAATCATTGGGACAAGCCTTATGAAGATTTTCGATTGTCTGATAGACAATTTCCAGATCAGCTTTTATGTCAGGTGTTTTCAGCATCTTTGTTATCCTGGCTGAAATCTCATCAGCAGAAAAAGGCTCATATATCTCTTTCACGTAATTAATGATCTTTTCTTTGTCCACATATTCCTGCATCTTTGATTTTTTATAAACATTATTTATTATCGATTCCCTGCCTGTTTCTCTCAGGAGTTCAATTGCTGCCCTGAAAGCTATAAAATCTCCCAGCTTTGCCATAT
>CAZBUF010000309.1:0-8136 GCA_964495025.1 uncultured Bacteroidales bacterium
ATAGCATGATTGTTTTTAAAAAGCTCTTCTTTGACCTCGGTGGATATTACCGCCACTTTTCTGTTCTGAGCGATATCAATATTATTAACATAACGTCCCTCTTTAATTTTTATATTTTCAATAGGCCTGTAATCGGGAAAGACAGTACGTATCTCAAAATTCACGGTTTTATCTTTATAAGCCACGTAATTGTTTCCCGGCATACGGTAACGTGAAGATATAAGTTCAACTTCGGGAATTGTTTGTTTCACCATTCTGTAATCTTCATTTGTCAGCTGGATGAATCTTCCCGGCTTAAGGCCCTTGTATGGCTGGCTTGTTTGTCCGCCGAAGATCCACATGCTGTTTGTCATTGCACTGGTGAAATTATTCCTCATCGCGTTTTCCAGTCCGTTACCTGAACCCAGGAGGATGATCAGCATAAAAATTCCCCATGATACACTGAATGCAGTCAGAACAGTACGCAGTTTATTCTTCTTAATGGTACTGAATATTTCCTGCCATTTATCTATATCAAACATTGCTGTATAATATATTAATTGTGATTTTCAATTACACCATCACGTAACCGGATGATCCTCTTGGTCATCCGGGAAATATCTCTTTCATGTGTTACTATAATTATAGTAATACCCTCATCATTTATCTCCTTAAGCAACTTCATCACTTCAATCGAAGTTTCACTATCCAGCGCACCTGTCGGTTCATCGGCAAGTATCACTTTAGGCTTTGAGATCATCGCCCTTGCAATAGCGACACGCTGTTTCTCACCCCCTGACAGTTCATTCGGTGTATGGTCGGCCCACTGCCTTAAACCCAGCCTGTCAAGGTACTCAAGCGCGATCTTGTTCCGTTTCTTGCGGTTAACCTTCTGATAATACAGAGGAAGGGCCACATTTTCCATTGCACTCTTAAAATTTATAAGGTTAAACGACTGAAAAACAAAACCTATCATCTGGTTTCGGTAATAAGCCGCCTTCTTTTCATTCAGGTTCAAAATATGGGTGCCGTTAAGCCAGTAACCGCCCGTGTCATAATTATCAAGAATGCCGATAATATTCAGGAGTGTGGATTTGCCTGATCCTGAAGAGCCCATGATAGATACAAATTCTCCTTCATCAATGTCCAGATCAATGCCTTTAAGCACGTGAAGAGGGCTTCCGTTATGATAGGTTTTATGGATCTTATCCAGTTTAATCATATGAGGTATAATAATTTCTTTTACTAACTAAGAATTGATGACAATTATTGTGCCATAACCGGCAGAACAATAAAATTCAATCTTTTATTGAATAACGGGATTTTGTATAAGACGAATAATGTCCGAAAGTGTAACAACAGTGTACGAAAACGGATAGTTGAGGGGGGGCAGCCTCCCTAAAAGGAGCTGTCCCCCCTTCCCCTCTTTTACTTTTTCATTCCCCTGAGCCGTTCTTCCAGTGCCTTTATCTTGTTCCCGGCATCGTCCTTTTTCCTGTTTTCCATTGCAATGACTTTTTCGGGAGCATTTTTTACGAACTGCTCATTGTTCAGCTTTTTCATTACCGATGAAAGAAAGGTCCTTGTATATTCCAGGTCTTTCTCTAGCTTTTTTATCTCCTGGTCGTGGTCCACAAGATCACCCAGCGGCAGGTAATACTCTCCGAATTTTGTAATATAGCTTACTGCCCCCTCTGTTTTTGTGTTAGTGAAGTTTACCTCCGAAAGGTTGGCCAGCTTGGCAAGCACAGGAATAAAATCCTTTTTATATTTCGCTGCCACAATATTCAGGCTCAGCTTTTTATTATTCGGTATTTGCTTTTCTCCCCTGGTGTTTCTTATGAAACTTACTATTTCCTTAGTGTTCTCAAACAGGCTGACCGTTGCTTTATCAAATGTTCCCGCAGAAGGCAGCTCAGCAACCATAATACTTGAGTCCCCCTTGCTGTCATCCAGCAAATGCCATATCTCTTCAGTGATAAAAGGCATGAACGGGTGAAGGAGCCTGAGCAGCTCATCAAAAAATTCTATTGTTGCCTTAAATGTTTTCCCGTCAACAGGCTTCTTATATTCAGGCTTGACGATCTCGAGGTACCATGAGCAGAAATCATCCCAGAAAAGCCTGTACGAATTCATCAGGGCATCGGAGATCCTGTACTGGCTGAAATTTTTATCAATCAGTGATGCCTGCTGTTTCAGCTTTTCCCTGAACCAGGTTATCCCGGCAACGGCATATGGGGGCTGCTCGATCCCGCCATCCACCTGCCATGCATTAACAAGACGGAACGCATTCCATATCTTATTGGCAAAATTTCTTCCCTGCTCGGGGAGGCCTTCATCAAACAGCAGGTCATTGCCTGCAGGACTGCATAATAACATACCTACCCTCACCCCGTCAGCCCCGTATTTTTTTATCAGATCGAGAGGCTCAGGTGAGTTGCCCAGTGACTTCGACATCTTGCGCCGTTTTATATCACGTACAATTCCCGTCAGGTACACATTATTAAAGGGTTTTTCTCCCATATATTCATAACCTGCCATTATCATGCGTGCCACCCAGAAAAACAGTATCTCCGGGGCAGTAACCAGGTCATTTGTTGGGTAATAGTATTGAATATCCTTATTCCCTGGATTGCGGATCCCATCAAATACGGAGATCGGCCATAACCATGATGAGAACCATGTATCCAGAACATCATCATCCTGCCTCAGGTCCGATATCTTTAAACCGGTGTTATTCAGTTTTTCCCTTGCCAGACTTAATGCTTCTTCCGCAGTTTCAGCCACAACAAAATCGCTGCTGCCAGGCAGGTACCAGGCCGGTATGCGATGGCCCCACCATAACTGCCTTGATATGCACCAGTCCCTTACATTTTCCATCCAGTGACGATAGGTGTTTTTGAATTTGGGGGGCAGCAGTTTTATGTTATCGTTCATCACGTTCTCCAGTGCAGGCTGCGTCAGTTCTTTCATCTTCATGAACCACTGCATTGAAAGCCTTGGCTCGATAACTGCATCGGTCCTTTCCGAATAACCCATGTTGTTTATATAATCCTCAATTTTCACAAGCAGGCCCTCTTCCTCAAGCTTCTTAACCACAAGTTTCCTTGCCTCAAACCTGTCGGTGCCTGTAAATACCTGTGCATTTTCGTTTAATGTGCCGTCATCATTGAAGATATTTATACTTTCAAGATCATGCCTTAATCCAATCTCATAATCATTCTCATCATGAGCCGGTGTGATTTTCAGGCAGCCCGTACCAAATTCCATATCAACATAGCTGTCTTCAATTATAGGAACCAGCCTGTTCACTATGGGTATATATACTTTTTTACCCTTTAACTTACTGTAACGCTTATCTCCGGGATTAACACATACCGCAGTATCTCCCAGTATCGTCTCAGGCCTTGTGGTTGCTATTGTCACAAAGCTGTTTTCACCATCGACCCTATAATTTATATAGTACAGTTTCGACTTTACTTCCCTGTATATCACCTCTTCGTTCGATACAGCGGTCTGAGCCTGGGGATCCCAGTTTACCATCCTTACGCCGCGGTATATCTTACCTTTATTATAGAGATCAACAAAGATACGGATCACACTTTCCGACAGGTCCTTATCCATAGTAAATTTTGTCCTTTTCCAGTCGCAGGACGCACCAAGCTTTTTAAGCTGCTCCAGTATAATCCCCCCGTGCTTGTTTTTCCATTCCCAGGCGTGCTCCAGGAATTCCTCCCTTGTAAGTTCAGTTTTTTCTATACCCTCGCTTTTAAGCTTGGCGACCACCCTGGCTTCCGTGGCTATCGATGCATGATCGGTTCCCGGCACCCATACGGTATTCTTACCCTGCATCTTAGCCCTCCTTATTAATATATCCTGTATGGTATTATTTAACATATGGCCCATATGTAACACGCCCGTAACATTCGGCGGGGGTATCACTATTGTATATGGCTCCCTGTCATCAGGCACTGACCTGAATAACCCCTTTTCCATCCAGAAGCCGTACCACTTATCTTCAACTTCACCGGGATTATATTTGCTGGATATACTCATTATAAATTTTTATTGCTTCTTTAAATGCAGGTGAACAAATTCCTGTTCCCCAAAAATTGAACATTGCTTCGCAAATTAATTAAAAAAATAGCAGAAATAAAATTGTTGTTCATTATTCGTTGCTCGTTCTTATCAGCAATTTAACAATTTAGCACTTTAACCATTTAGCAGTACAACTATTTGATCACAATTATTAATAAAAATACACTCAGGTTTTCTCGAAATACATTAATTTAGCATTTTGATAATTTAAAATTGTGAGTAATTATGAAAAAGGTATTATCATTATTTGTGCTGGTTATACTGACTATTTCAAATAGCTGTTCCCAGGGCCCGGAAGATAACAGTAAGAATGACAAAAAAGCGCCGTTTATCAAATTTGAAAATGTTGTGTATGATTATGGGACTATTGCACAGGGAGATGACGGCACCTGTGAATTCATCTTTGAAAATACCGGAAAAGATCCCCTTGTATTAACTAACGTACGACCTTCATGCGGATGTACAGTTCCGCAATGGTCAAAGGAACCTGTAAAAAGCCATAAAAAATCAGGTATTAAGGTCAAATACAATACCCGGCGGGTTGGCAGTTTTTCAAAATCTGTTACTGTCACCTCAAATGCCTCCAACTCACCTGTGGTCCTTACTATCAAAGGGAAGGTTGAAGCAAAGGCTCCTGATGAAAAACATGAGGCAGCGGTTCAATAAAGCTGATCATTCGAAATCAGGATAAAGCAGGTACTTTTTCCTTATTTGTTTGAAATCTGTAAGATCATCCTGCCAGGATTCTCTTATCTGTTCTTCGGTGAGTCCTTGAATAATTTGTATTTTAAGGATACTATTGCCGGCAAGAGTATTAAAATAGCCGTTGAAAAATTTATTGCCTTTCTTCATGATCCGGTAAGCGTCGGTTATATATGTCAGGTTTATTTTTTTTTCGGATTGAAGGGCCTCAATTTTCTTATCTCTCAGATCAACGCCATAACATTTGAGATTATTATGTTTAGGATTCTTTGCTCCCTGGATACTCACGGGAATATAACAAAAATCCCTGGCACTGAAATCAGGATGCCCGTATACCTGGAAAGGGAAGTCAGTTCCCCTGCCAATATTCATTATTGTGCCTTCAAAAAAACACAGTGAAGGATAAAGGTATACTGCCGTCATATTCCGCAGGTTGGGGGAAGGATTCACAGGCAGAATATAATAAGAAGAATGATCATAATTCTCGCACGTCACAATTTCCAGCCTGCAGCTCAGGCTTTCATTCAGCCATTTCTCCCCGTTGATCATTTGTGCATACTCCGCGATTGTCATTCCGTGCACTACAGGTACAGGATGCATTCCTGTAAATGACCTGAACGCCGTATCCAGAACCGGGCCGTCAATATAATGCCCGTTCGGATTGGGCCTGTCCAGTATCAATAGCAGAATCTCACTTTCAGCGCATGCTTCCATAACATAGTGCAATGTTGAGATATACGTATAAAACCTGGCTCCCGCATCCTGTATATCAAATATCAGGATATCGATACCCGCCATATCTGCAGATGCCGGCTTTTTCTTATTTCCGTATAATGAAATAATCTCTGTTTTACCCTTTGAAAGAACAGAATCGGAAAAATTCTCTCCTGCATCAGCTATACCTTCATACCCATGTTCAGGAGTGAATATTTTTATTATGTTGATCCCCAGGCTAAGAAGAGAATCAACAATATTAGTATTATCAATTAACGACGCATGGTTGGCCACAACACCTGTATTCTTCCCTTTTAATAAGGGAAGGTAAACCTCAATCCTTTTTGCCGCGGGTATAATTTCCGGTTCGCCGGAAATGACGTAGCCTTCTCCAGGAGAGCATATTAACAAAAAAAATAAAGTAAGGAAATTCATTATCCCGGCTACCATAATATAAATGAGTGTTACCGCAAATTAGAAATTTTATTCTATATTGATGATACTAAATTAGTACATTTGCACTTTAAACCTGACAGAAAAAATTGAACACCGAATTTTTTATAGCCAAAAGAATAACTTTTGACAGTGAGAGCAAACAATCTATCTCAAGGCCGATAATTAAGATCTGCATATTTGGAATATCTCTTAGTCTGGCTGTGATGATAATTTCCGTTGCTGTTGTTGTTGGTTTTAAAAAAGAGATACGAAAAAAGATTGTCGGCTTTGGTTCACATATCCAGATAATAAACTACGATTCAAACACATCATACGAGACAGCGCCAATATCGCAGAATCAGAAATTTTATTCCTTCCTGGATTCTATCGACGGCATAAGTCATATACAGGTATTTGCAACCAAACCGGGAATCATCAAAACAAGGAAAGATGTTCAGGGAGCTGTAGTCAAAGGCATTAGCAGTGATTTTAGCTGGGACTTTTTTAATGAAAGCCTTATTGATGGCTCAAGTTTTACTGTTAACGATTCAACAAGGACAAACGAAGTAGTTATATCAAAATTTCTCTCATCATTGCTGGAACTTCATGTTGGCGATAAATTTATTATGTATTTCATTGATGAGAAGCCAAGGCCCCGGTCATTTGTTGTATCAGGAATATATGAAACAAGCCTGGAAGAGTTTGACAAGCAGTTTATTTTAGCAGATATAGGACACATAAGAAAATTGAACAACTGGAAAGATGATGAGATAAGCGGATTTGAAGTGTTGCTCGATGATTTCAGGGATATTGACAACATGACATTTATTGTCAGCAGTATCGTTGGAAATACACTGAATGAAGAGGGATCAGCACTGAGAGTGGTCAATATCAGGCAAAAATATCCGCAAATATTCGACTGGCTGAAGCTGGTTGATAAGAATGTATGGATAATACTGGGACTGATGCTGATCGTTGCGGTTTTTAATATGATATCCGGACTGCTGATACTGATTCTCGACCGTATAAATATGATTGGAGTTTTAAAAGCAATAGGAACTGAAAATAACAGCATAAGAAATATCTTCATGTACCAGGCAGCTTTCCTGTTAATAAAAGCTCTTTTCTGGGGTAATCTGATAGGAATTGGTATTTGCTGGCTTCAGCATTATTTCAAATTTCTAAAACTTGATCAGTCTTCTTATTTTATTGATTATGTGCCTATTAACTTTAATTTTTTCTATTTTTTCCTTTTAAATGCCGGCACTCTGATATATACACTGATCATACTTCAACTTCCGGCCGGTATTATTTCAAATATTAATCCTGTAAAAACCATAGGGTATAAATAATAAATTTTGATATTGAACTCAGCATCACCTGAAAATATCCTGGATCATATAAGGCAGGAACTAAAGAAGCCTCTTCCGGGTATGGCAAGCCAGAATAAAATGGCCCCTGCCTTAAAAAGGCTGTTAAAGATGCCGGGAGCTTTACAAAGGGGCAGTGTACTGATATTATTATATCCTGATAATAACGAACTATTTACTGTTTTTATAAAACGGGCAACAGATAATACACCTCACAGCGGACAGATAAGCTTTCCCGGTGGCCGGCTTGAGCGCGTTGATACATCAATAAGAGAAACTGCCCTCAGGGAAGCGGAAGAGGAAGTAGGTGTCCCGGCAGCGGATGTGGAGATCATTGGCCGTCTTACAGCACTGCGTATTGATATCAGTAATATTGAGGTAACACCTTTTGTGGGAGTATGTAAGAAAAGGCCTGATTTTAAGCCTGACCCCACTGAAGTAGATTATGTGATTGAAGCGAGGATCAGCGAGCTGCTAAATAATGAAATAATTCAGCATAAGCCGGTTTTATGGGGTCAGAATGATTTCATAGCCCCTGTTTATAATATCCGTGAAAATTACATCTGGGGCGCAACGGCAATGATCCTGAGTGAGTTTCTTGATGTGATAGAGCAAATAGGGACAGTTCCCTAAAAGGGAGCTGCCTCTATTACGTTTAGGGCGCCATCGCCCTCAGGTCTCCTGTGATGTTCTTATAATGTTCGTATCTTTCAAGTATATCCCTTACATAGTTATAAGTTTCCTTTCCACGGCAGTACCCGTATTTCACTACCGGGTCCTTATAGACCATGGGATCCGATTTACTCAACAGGTATTTATCAACATTATCATCCCAGAT
>CAZBUF010000310.1:0-6310 GCA_964495025.1 uncultured Bacteroidales bacterium
TGCATAATAGTATTATTTGGTTTTGTGGGATTGGTATCCCGGAAGAAGCTCATCCAGCCTTTGGATAGAATGATCCGGAATGCGTGTGAGCACATCTTTAAGCCAAAAATAAGGTTCCACATCATTGATTTTGCAGGTACCCAGAAATGAATACATCATAGCTGCACGCTTTGCTCCTTCATGAGATCCGGCAAACAGGTAATTTTTTCTTCCTACATTATGGAAAGCTTTCCATAATGTAGGTAGAAAAAACTATTTGTTCTGTGGTAATCATGATGCAGCTGAAAACGCAGCCATTATGTACTCTTTGCTGGGATGCTGCAAGGCTTGTGATGTAAATCCCAGGGAGTGGCTCACTAATATATTATCAAAAATACCAACTTATAATAATGATTATTCTCTGAATCTGGCAGATCTCTTGCCTCATAATTGGAAAACATCTAAAAAACTTCAGAAAATTACAACCAGGTTGTAGAAATATTTGGAATTTTCCGTAATGGTTTACAGAAATCAGAAATTATTCCAACAAATCTAACAGATGAAAAAGCGGATCAGGATAAGTTTATACTAAAATATCTGGATATGCAGTTGGCCGGATGCTTACGTTGATATTTAAGAATAAATTAATGATTTAAACCAGATGCTATTTAGCGAATATAACTTAATAAAGTTATTTTGGTTATCAAAACCTATTATTTAATACTTTATATTTTATTTATGTGATATTATACTAGCATCTGTTTTTCAATGCCTTTAATGTAGTAATACCTGAAAATTATTAATATGTCATTAATAATTACTTGCTAATTGCCTTAAGAATCCATTCTTCTTTTATTAACACATCTTTCATTAAAAATTGATAAGGAAATTCTTTAAGCTTTGTATTTTTAAATCCGTTTAAAATATTTACAAGAGTTTCTGCGGTAATTAATGACAGATTTAATTGAAATTCTTCTCTGCATTCCTTTTCAAAATCTTCACTAAATTCAGGTGCTATAAGTAATGTTTTTCTCACTTTGTAACCTTTTGAATTTGCAAGTTCAATATATGATTTTATTTGTCTGGAAACAGAGCTGAATTTATTATAACCAGACTCCTTGATAGTCTTACATTCTATAATGATTAGTTCTTTATCTTCTAAAGTTATAATAATATCAATTTTATCCTTGGAGGTATTTAATAATTTTCTGGCCTTTTCATCAACTCTAAAGCCTAATTTACTTAAAATAGCTTTAGTAATATCTTCAAATTTTATTCCCAAATCAGCCTCTTTAATATTTAATCCATTATTCTTTAATTCATTAATATTTCTGTAAGCAATGTTGACATAATTCTCGATATATAAGTTTTCTGTATCTTTATAGTTTTCCAGAATGTTTGAAACCAGATTTCCTCTTGTTTTTATTGACATATTTTCACAAAACGTCTTTAATTTAACCTCAGGTATTAAATCAAGAATATCTATTGGTTTTATATTATAGTCTAATAAATAACTACTTTTTAATACATCCTCCTCTTGCAGTTCAAATTCAGTTTGAATAATAGCTTTAACATCAGGCATCGAATTTTCGATATCATTAAGTAGCTTTTCATAACCATCAATGGTTATTCCAACTTTTTCATCTCGGTCTACTTGCTCAAAATACTCTATTAGATTATTAATTTTTTCTTCAATAGTTGCACCTTTTAGATGGCCAATCTTTAAATTATTCTCAATAAATTCATTAATAAAAGCCTTTTTTTCTAAGGTCTTAGTACCTTCTTTGAAAATATCATCTGTTAATATATCGGTAAAACTTATTCCTTCCTTGATTATATTCTTTATTTTGTTATAAGTTGATTCTTTCCAGTTAATATTATGATTCCTGGCAATTAAGTTAATTTGAGGTTCTTTCAATTGCTTTAGTAAACGTCTGTAATATTTGTCAGCGACTTCTTTTCCTCTAATCCTCCTTAGAATCCTGACAATTTCATCTGCTATAAATACATTAAGTGTCTTTTTTGAATAAAATATAATTCCAAGATTTTTAAGGTCGTTTATTATCGTATCTATATCTTGTTTTTTTATTTCAATAATAAGGTGATTTATCAATTTGATTTCCTCCTGTGATAATCTAAGATTTTTAGATAATGTATTTAAAATTGATTGTTCATCAGGAGTAACTTTGCAGTCTTGATTTTTTAAAATATCATTATAATAAGCAGTATGTAAACATTCTTTATATATTCTATAATCTCTTTTTCTCCTTTCTGATATTTCAGATTTATCATTTATAAGTTCTTTTTCAAAGTCCTTTATTTTGACTTTTAATGATTTAACCTCAACCTCATAAAGTTTATTAAACCACTCTCTTGACATAATGCAGTTGCCATCTCTTATTAGTATATCAATAAGAATATCTAATTGAGATGTAGCCTCAACCAATTCCTTTTCAACATAATCAGTAAATTCTTCTTCAAGTAACTGAAAGACCTTAACTACATTGATATTGTCAACATTTTTCAAATCTTTTTCAGAATCGGTTAGGATTTCTTCTATGTCTTTTGATTTTTTAGGAGCACTATCAATAATGTTAGTTATAACTTTCAGAAATGAGTTTTTTTCAAAGGCATTTAATTGGTCTAGGATTTTTTCAAGTTTCATTTTATGTGATTTTAAGGTTGTTATAGTAAAAGTAAATAGAAAAATTGAAACGTGATAAAATATGGTTTTATTCTTTGAATATTTAAATGGTTAAGTACATTAAATTGTAAATTTTACTTTATCTTGCATTAACGACTAACTTTTGTTGAACCGGAAAGGGTACCAAGTTCCTCTTTTACTTCGGCAAACATTTTTATGGCAAATTCCAGATCTTCCCTGGAATGTGCTGCCGATATCTGCGTACGTATGCGCGCTTTCCCCTTTGGAACCACAGGAAAGAAAAATCCTACAACATATACGCCTTTCTCAAGCAGTCTTGCTGCCATTTTCTGGGCAAGTTTCGCGTCACCAAGCATCACCGGCACTATGGGGTGTGTTCCCGGTAAAATATCAAAGCCCAGCTTTGACATTTCTTCCCGGAAAAAACCTGTATTATCATTTAGCTTTACTCTCAAATCATCCGACCCGCTTAATAATTCAATAACTTTAATAGAAGCTGCAACTATGCTAGGTGCAACCGTATTGGAAAACAGGTAGGGACGGGATCGTTGTCTTAATATATCCACTATTTCTTTCCGGCCGCTGGTATAACCGCCACTTGCACCACCCAGTGCTTTCCCTAATGTTCCGGTAATAATATCGACCCTTCCGATAACATCATTGTATTCATGTGTCCCGCGTCCGTTTTTACCCATAAATCCCACAGCGTGAGAGTCGTCAACCATCACGAGTGCATCATATTTTTCAGCCAGATCACATATTCCTTTTAAATTGGCTATATAACCATCCATTGAAAATACACCATCCGTGGCAATTAATTTGAAACGGGCATCCGCCGCTTCCCTCAGCTTTTCTTCCAGATCTGCCATGTCACTGTTTTTATAGCGAAACCGTTGAGCCTTGCAGAGACGTATACCATCAATTATACTGGCATGATTCAGCTCATCGCTGATCACTGCATCTTCTTCCGAAAGTAAAGTTTCAAACAGGCCTCCGTTAGCATCAAAACATGAAGTATATAAAATCGTATCTTCTGTTTTTAAAAATTCCGTGATCTTATTTTCAAGAATTTTATGAATTTCCTGTGTGCCGCAAATAAACCTTACTGAAGACAACCCGTAACCCCAATTGTCATAACTGGAGCGTGCAGCCTCAATGATATCAGGATGAGATGCAAGTCCCAGATAATTATTTGCACAAAGATTTAATACTTTTTTTCCGCCAAGAACTTTGATATTCGCATCCTGCGGACTAACGATTATTCTTTCATCTTTGAACAGGCCATTATCTTTTATAGTATTTATCTCCTGTTGCAGATATGATTTCATTTTGCTGAACATGCTGTTCCCTTTCTTTATTTAATTGATATGCCTTTCATGTTAAATCCAGTTCAGAATAATTTTCCCTGATAAGCCGGAACTCATTAGTTCGAAAGCCTCACTAAATTCAGTATACCGGAAACGATGCGTGATCACCGGTAACAAGTCTAATCCGCCCTGGACCATAACTGTCATCTGATACCATGTTTCAAACATTTTACGTCCATATATACCTCTTATAGTCAGTCCGTTGAATACTATCAGGTCCCAGTTAATTTTGGTCTCCGGCTGCAGTATTCCCAGAAGAGCAATTTTACCTCCGTGTACCATATTCTCCAGCATTTCTTCAAATGCCGGTCCGTTACCGGACATTTCCAGTCCTACGTCAAATCCTTCTGTCATTTCCAGCTCTTCCTGAACATCTATTAAATTTTCCTTTCTTACATCAACTGTCCTGGAAGCACCCATTTTTTTTGCCAGCTCTAACCTGTATGGATTGACATCTGTCACTACGACATATCTTGCTCCCGCATGTTTAGCAATGGCAACAGCCATAATCCCTATCGGACCTGCGCCCGTGATTAATACATCTTCGCCAAGAAGATCAAATGACAATGCTGTATGAGTAGCATTGCCAAAAGGATCAAAGATAGCCAGAACATCTTCGGGAATTTTTGTATCACAAAGCCATACATTGGTTGCCGGTATACAAAGGTATTCAGCATATGCACCGTCCCTGGTCACTCCAACACCCATAGTATCCCTGCATAAGTGGCGCCGGCCTGCCAGGCAGTTCCGGCACTTGCCGCAGACAATATGCCCTTCTCCGCTTACCAGATCACCGATTTTAAAACCTTTGACATTGCTTCCGTAACTTTCAACTTCTCCAACAAACTCATGACCAGTTATCATCGGTACGGGAATTGTTTTCTGTGCCCATGAATCCCATTTATATATATGAATATCGGTACCACAGATGGCTGTTTTATGTATTTTTATTCTTACATCATTAATACCCGGTTCCGGCACAGGTACATCTTCCAGCCATAATCCTTCTTTTTTATATTTCTTTACTAATGCTTTCATTTAGTCTTTTAAGCAGCGGACACAAGCTCCAAACATTTTGTCATATTCCCCTCTGGCTTCATAATCAACCGAATAATGCAGGCCCCTTGTCCAAACAAGGTCTGCTTCTTTAACCGTTGATGTCCACCAAAGGCCGGCCTCGCCAATGCCTATGAATTCTGCATCCATATACCTGCTGCCACCGGGAAGGGCAGTAAAGCCACTTTTATTATCTGCTCCTTCGTTCGGACTTTTCCAGTGTACTGTGCCGGCTTCTTTCATCTTGCCACCAGCCCTGGTACCTATATAATTAATGAGTATTGTCCACTCTTCATCGCTGGGAACATGCCAGCCTGCAGGACAGAGTTTTTGTGTAGATACGGCATACCAGTTGTACAATCTTCCGTATGTGTCTGATTCATTTCCTGTATTATTGTTATAAACGCATTGTGCCGGTGATTTTGATATCCAGCCTGCATCTTTCCACTCCTGATTATCTGTTATATCCGGTATATCTGTACTATCGTTTAGTCTGGTGGTTTTCAGGTCTTCTTTCATCCATGTCTGATCGCCAATTTTTACTGCATCATAAATATTTCCGTCAATATCGGTTACAGCATTTAAAATAACAAATTCTTCTTCCGGTTCTTCTCCATCGTCAACGCTAAATGAAAACATTGGCATATCAACAATGCAATTAAAATTCGCAGTCCTGTCAGTCCCGCAATCCCACACACCATTAACATTTACATCAACCCAATCAAAGGTGCAATCTGTGATTTTACTATCAGCACCTCCCAGTCTCCAAAAAATACTTGTAACCTCATCCGGCCTGATTTTAAAACCACGGACATTTTCTCCTTCAGAGCTTAACTGGAATATTCCATTTACTAAATTATGATTCCCGTTTTTCGAAAAATATTGTGTTATTATAGAATCATTACCGCAACTTTCCTCACTTATAGAACTTTGCATTTCCACTGTTTCATTGATATTTGACTGATAGACTGCAATACGAGTTAAGATATTTTTCATTGCCAGTTTAATGCTTTGATAGTCTCCAACAGGCAGGTCATTAACTGTAAACGAGTATTCTTCAATAAGTTTTAATTCATTACTTTCACCGATTTTATACCATTGGAAATCATCTGTTACGCCTTCTGTAACAAGTCCTTGTGAAACCCAAATTCCTGTAACAAGACCCTTTAAGTTAGCAGTATGCATCACATTAGTAATCTCATCATAAGTACTTTTTAATGATGAGCTTTTTGCAGATCCCTGA
>CAZBUF010000311.1:0-3649 GCA_964495025.1 uncultured Bacteroidales bacterium
AGTACAGGGATGAGAAAAAGAAAGGCAGGGTCATTAACTTTGAAGAAAATGAAATTATTGATGAGAAAAATATTGTCAGCTTGTCAAGTGGCTCACTGGGAGGAAAAGGAAGAGGCCTTGCTTTTATAAACACCCTGATTTATAATCTGGATTTTGCCAGGTACAGAAAAGGAATAAACATTAAAACGCCTAAGACAGCAATTATAGGTACTGATGAATTTGAATTATTCATGGAAAAGAACAATCTCAAGGAAAAACTGCTTACCAGGGAAATGAAATATCAAAAAGTCAGGGAGTTATTTGTAAATTCCGACCTGTCACCTGATATAATAAGGAAACTTAAAGTATTCATTAAACAGATCAACAGACCAATTGCCGTTCGTTCTTCAAGTATATCAGAAGATTCATTAACCCAACCTTTTGCAGGAATATTCGACACGTATATAGTCCCCAATACGCATGACAGTATGGATATGAGGCTGAAGAGACTAATTACCACCATTAAACTTGTTTATGCCTCAATTTATTCAAATAGTGCACGCAAATACTTTCAGGCAATACACCATAAGATCGAAGAAGAGAAAATGGCCATTGTTCTGCAGGAACTTGTAGGTAACCGGTTCGGTAATTACTATTACCCTCATATCAGCGGTATTGCCCAATCATACAATTATTACCCTGTTGAACATATGCAGCCTGAAGAAGGTTTTGCCATAGCGGCTTTAGGACTGGGTTCATATGTTGTTGAAGGTGGCAAGGCATACCGTTTTTCACCTAAATACCCGAATTCAGAGATCTATTCAACAGAGGACCTGATTAAAAGTACACAGGTTCAGTTCTATGCCCTTGATCTTAATAAACATGATGTTGATTATCTGAAGTATGGTGAAAAAGCTGCTCTTTCTCTGATGGATATAAGTACCGCTGAAAAACACGGAACACTTAAACATTGTGCATCAGTATATAACAGGGATAATGATATGATAGAACCACTTCTTAAAGCCAGCGGGCCAAGGATACTTAATTTCGCCAATATCCTGAAATATAAATATACTCCCCTGGCAGAGACTATCGAAGTAATGCTGTATACAATTAAAGAAGCGTTGGGATCGCCTGTTGAGATAGAATTTGCAGTGGATCTTACAAAAAATGAAAATAACTCGGCAACCTTCTACCTGCTTCAGATAAAACCGCTTGTTGGTAACCAGCTCGGTTATGATATTGATTTTAAAGAGATTGACCAATCAGGCATTATTCTTTTCTCATCAATGGGACTGGGAAACGGCAGAATTGACAATATATATGATATAGTTTTTGTGGATATCAAAAAATTTAACAAGCTGAAAACAACAGAAATGGCGGATGAGATAGAGAAAATTAACGACAGGATGATCAAACAAAACAGAAAATATATATTGATCGGGCCGGGCAGATGGGGAACAAGGGACAGGCATCTTGGAATCCCGGTTAACTGGTCCCAGATATCCAACGCAAAAGTGATAGTTGAGATCAGCCTGGCAGATTTTCCTCTGGATTCATCACTGGGATCACACTTTTTTCACAATATTACTTCAATGAACGTAGGTTACTTCTCAGTTCTTGATTCGGTATCAACTGACTATATCAAATGGGATATATTAAACGACCAGGAAATAATACATAAATCGCAATATTTTAATCACATACGTTTTGAAAAGCCATTAACTATATATATGGATGGTAGAAAAAGAATCTCAATAATCCGCATGAACAAATAATATGATTTTATGGATAAGATTTCTGTTGCAATACTTGATGAACATAAGATAGTACTCGAAGGAATAAGTGAATTATTAAATGATGTTGAAGATATTGAAGTGGCTGCAAAGATCTCAGATAAAAAAAATCTTATCGCCGATATGCAGGCTTCAGGCGTCCATATCCTGATCCTGAATATTTATAATCTGACAAATGAAGTGCTGGAACTGATAAATAAGATTAATACTGACCTGCCGCGAATACGTATACTTATTTTATCAGTGGAATCAAATGAAGAACTGGTTTTTAAAACTATCAAAGCCGGAGCAAAAGGATTCCTGGCAAAGGATACAAGCAGAAAAGAATTAATTGAAGCAATATATACCTTAAGAAGCGGTTTTGATTATTATAGTTAGTCCATTACAAGTATATTGTTAAATAAATATATCATATCCATAAAATCGGGCAAGGAAACCCAGCGAAAGAAAAACCTGAGCAGTCTTAGCACAAGAGAGCTGGAGATCACGGAATTATGGGGTAACAGCTATTCAAATAAAGAGATTGCCGATAAGCTCTTTATCAGTATAAGAACCGTGGAATCGCATAAAAATCATATTATGCAAAAGCTCAATCTTAAATCAGTTGTTGACCTGGTTAAGTTTGCAATAAAAAACAATATCATTGAAATATAATATCTCAGGTCAGGGCAATTTCAGTGTATCACTTAATTTCATCAGTAATCCTCGTATTTTAGCTGTTATTCAGAATGTTAGACATTCTCGTCTTTGATATTTTTATACTTTTAGCAGACAAAATTTACGTCCTGCCATCGCTTATTTACAAGGCAGATTTTTTATTAAATATTATCTAATATAAAAATATTGATATGGCAAATGTTCTTGAAGTAAAAGTAGATGAATTTATGGCAAAACTTATTGCCAAAAATCCTGACGAATCAGAATTTCATCAGGCAGCCAAAGAAGTAATAGAATCGGTGATGCCTTTTATTGAAGAAAATCCGCAGTATAAACATGCAAAGATCCTGGAAAGGATTGTTGAACCTGAAAGAGTAATAATGTTCAGGGTCCCGTGGATCGATGATAAAGGAGAGATCCAGGTAAACAGGGGGTTCAGAATTGAAATGAACAGTGCTATAGGTCCCTACAAAGGAGGCTTGCGTTTCCATCCTACTGTGAACCTTGGAATATTAAAATTCCTTGCATTTGAACAGGTATTTAAAAATAGCCTGACTACCCTGCCTATGGGTGGAGGAAAAGGAGGATCCGACTTTGATCCCAAAGGTAAGTCAGACAACGAAGTAATGCGTTTTTGTCAAAGCTTCATGACTGAACTGCAAAGGCATATCGGACCTGATACTGATGTACCAGCAGGTGATATTGGCGTGGGAGGCAGAGAGATAGGATTTTTATTTGGCCAGTATAAAAAAATAAGAAATGAATTTACAGGTGTATTGACCGGAAAAGGTATTGAATGGGGCGGCAGTTTGATACGTCCTGAAGCAACCGGTTACGGGGCTGTTTATTTTGCTGAAGAAATGATAGAGTTAAAAGGTTCCGACTTTAAGGGAAAAATTGTAACTGTCTCCGGTTCAGGAAATGTTGCTCAGTATGCTGTAGAAAAAGTTAACCATCTTGGGGGAAAAGTTGTCACCCTTTCTGATTCAGTAGGTTATATTTATGACCCTGAGGGTATTGATTCAAAGAAACTGGATTACGTTATTGAACTGAAAAATATCAGGCGCGGAAGAATTAAAGAATATGCTGAAAAATACAAAGTAAAATACTTTGAGGGAAAAAGGCCGTGGGAAATCAAATGTGATGTTGCACTGCCTTGTGCCACTCAGAACGAGATCAACGAGGAAGAAGCAAAAATACTTGTTAAAAACGGATGT
>CAZBUF010000312.1:0-4064 GCA_964495025.1 uncultured Bacteroidales bacterium
TCCTGTTACATTTTATTTAAATATCCGGCAGGGATTAATTAAGCTTCATGTTGAACAAAATAAAAAAATAAATATTCTTGGAATAATTTCTTCCGGTCAGATAATAGGGTTAAATAATATCGGGAGGAAAGGCGTATATGATTATTCGGCTACTGCGATTATGGATCAAACGGAGGTATGTTTGCTGGATGCAGTTGTCGTCAATCAGGTTATGAAAAAAAACGGAGAATTTGCTATCTCGTTATTTGAAAGAAGTAATCAGTACTCATTCGATTTAATTAACAAACTGAACATGGTTACCGGTGATCATCTTAAAGTAAAGCTGGCTATGGCTTTACTGAGCTTATCAGGAGAACTGAAACATTCATATCACGATATAATTCCATTAACACATAAAGAGATTGGCGAATTAATTAATATATCCGCGGGAAGTGTATCAAGATTGATTAAGTTATTTAAAGAAAACGGCATAATTGATATAGAAAAAGGAAAGATTAAAATAAAAGACTTTGATATACTGGAGAAAGCTTCTGAAATTATATAAACTAGGAACAGCTTCCTCATACAAAATAAGAACAGCTTCCTCATACAAAATAGGGACATTTCCCCTGCATGGTTTAAGATTTTGAATAACATCCGGACAGGCAGTTCCTTTGATTAAGTGAAAAGGCAGACCCTCAGGAGTATTTTTATCAGGGAAAAAACCGGAACAGTGTATTTAATCTGGCACAAAATTGTAATAACAGATAACACAGCTTCAGCAAAATAACCGGAAAAATAGTAACTTTCCCGAAAGCGCGTATAAAGTCACATCAAGCCTGCCGACAAGTAAAATATTCAACCACAAATACTTATGGGATACTATCCTGACACATTCTTTCACCGGAAAATGTAATAATAATGTAATAATACTGAAAAGATATCATAACATTATTGTTATAATATTGCACTATCAATTAAAATACTAAAAACCAATTAATATGAAGAGAATTCATACTTTTTCACTACTGGCAATTGCTGTAGCAGGCAGTGCATTCACACAGGATAAACCTGCAGAACCTGAATTTGAACCTTCCGGTTCGCCTTTTGCTAAAATATATACCAATGCCCATACACAGGTGTCTGAAAGTAAAAATGAATCGGCATTTGAAATCACCCGGGCATATTTTGGTTATCAGTATGAGTTTAGCAAATACTTTTCAGCTAAAATAAATCTTGATGTGGGTGACCCGGAATCAGGTAAATTTCAGCATACCGCATATCTGAAAAATGCGTATATGAAATTCAGCTATAACGGCTTCACAACGTATTTCGGGATGATTGGAACCATACAATTCAAAACGCAGGAAAAAGTGTGGGGACACCGTTATATTCTGAAATCCTTTCAGGACGAATATAAATTCGGGTCCAGTGCCGACCTGGGAATTAGTATAGATTACAAACTTTATGATATGATAAGTTTTGATGCGATATTTATGAATGGCGAGGGATACAAATCAGTTCAGGCCGATTCAACATTCAGGGCGGGAGCAGGAATTACATTCAAGCCGGTTAAAGGCTTAATAGTAAGAGGTTATTTCGATTATGAGAAAAAAGATGAAGCTCTTATGAATGTGGCCACTTTCATTGGCTATTCAAAAGATGCAATATCAGCAGGCTTTGAAGTGAATATTGAACAGAACAATAAATATGAAAAGGACCATAATCTTACAGGCTATTCGGCATATGCATCATACCAGGTTAAGAAAAAGATTGAAGTATTCGGAAGATATGATAATCTGGCATCAAATAAACCAAGCGGTGAGACTGATCCGTGGAATATTGCAAAAAATGGTCAGTTATTTATGGCAGGAGTTGAATATGCCCCGGTGAAAGGTATAAAATTAGCTCCGCACTATAAGGGGTGGATGCCTTCTGCCGATGGAAGCTCTCTTATATCGTGGATTTACCTTAGTGCCGAGTTCAGTTTTTAAGTAACCGTAATATTTATGTAATATGTTTGAAGTAACAGGGAAATATAATTCTAATAAAATTGTACATAAAATATATTAATTAAAAAACATAAAAAATGAAAAAACTATCATTAATCATAACAATTGTCCTGGGAATTATCATGATAATTTCATGTAAAACAGGAGATAAACCAACAGATTCCGCAAGTAAAAAAATTGCAATTACTGCTGCCGGTGCAACATTTCCCATGCCTTATTATAACCAGGTATTTGAAATGTACACCAAGACAGCGGGTATACTTGTAACTTACGGTGGTATTGGCTCAGGCGGAGGTATAAGAAGCCTGGCAGATAAAGTTGTTGATTTTGGTGCTACAGATGCATTTCTCACTGACGAAAAGATAAAAGAAATGCCAGGTGATATTGTTCATATACCCACATGCCTAGGTGCTGTTGTCATTGCATATAATCTGCCGGGTATCGATGGATTGAAGCTTACCGGGCAGTTGCTGGAAGGTATATTTATGGGTCAGATAACAATGTGGAACGATCCTGCAATAAAAGCCAACAATAAGGATCTTGTTCTGCCGGATAAAGAGATTCTTGTTGTACACCGTTCTGACGGTAGTGGCACGACTTTTATCTTCAGCGATTATATGTCAAAAATTAGCGCTTTATGGAAAGATAAAATAGGAACAGGTAAATCACTTGACTGGCCGGCAGGGATCGGTGCAAAAGGCAATCCCGGAGTTGCAGGAACAATAAGCCAGACAGAAGGATCTGTAGGATATATCGGTTCGGAGTATGCTTTTGCGCAGAAGATACAAATAGCAAAAGTACGTAACAGCTCAGGTAATTATATTACTCCCTCGGCTGAATCCATAAGCGCTTCGGCAAAAGGCACCATACCTGCTGATACAAGGGTAATGTTAACAAATACCGGAAACCCGCAGGGTTATCCCATAAGCGGTTTCACATGGCTTATTATGTATAAGGAACAGTCATATGACGGCCGATCAAAGGCACAGGCCACTGAAATCCTTAACCTTATGAACTGGCTCATCAGTCCTGAAGCACAAGAGGTCACAAAGAAAGTTAATTATTCGCCTTTACCTGATGCAGCTGTTGAAAAAGCCAGGAATATTCTCAGGTCGGTTACATATAAGGGAGTAGCAATAATGAAATAATGCGTGGAGAAAGACTGTTAAGAATAGTAATATTTACTGCTTCAATAATTGTATTGATTATTGCTGCCGGTATAGTATTGTCACTTGCTACAGGCTCCGTGCCGGCGTTTAAGGAGTTTGGTATAAGATTTATTTTTTCCTCTGACTGGATACCTACTGACGGGAGGGAAAGCTACGGTGCAATGCCATTTATATCCGGTACTTTACTTACATCTTTATTTGCCCTTTTATTATGCCTGCCTTTATCCTTCTCGGTGTCTGTCTTTCTGGGGGAGTATTTCACAGGTACAAGAATTGCTTCCATACTGCGTTACATGGTGGACATGCTGGCCGGTATCCCCTCAATAGTATATGGACTATGGGGTTTTTATGTGCTGAGGCCGGTAATAGTAAATCTGGGGCTTAGCTCACAGGGATTCGGCATTTTTACCTCGGCACTTATTTTAGCTATTATGATCATTCCTTATGCATCATCACTGAGCAATGAGGTGATCTCCATGGTTCCCGTACAGCTCAAGGAGGCCGCTTACTCGCTGGGAGCAACAAGACGGGAAGTGATAACTACAGTGATTATTCCTACAGCAAGCTCCGGGATAGTCGCCAGCTATATACTTGCACTGGGAAGGGCACTGGGAGAAACCATGGCAGTAACAATGCTCATAGGTAATGCAAATATCATCCCAAAAGGATTATTTTCTATGGGAAACACCATGGCCAGTGTTATTGCCAACCAGTTCGGGGAGGCTGAAGGATTGAAATTAAGTTCATTAATTGCTATAGGACTACTGTTATTTATAATCACAGGGATAGTAAATTATACAGGCAAAGCAATAATGAAAAAATTACAATAATATATGTTTAACACATGAAACGGTCAACCCTATTCAGGCATTGACAAACCAGCAACCAGTAACCAGCAACCAGT
>CAZBUF010000313.1:0-2581 GCA_964495025.1 uncultured Bacteroidales bacterium
CCTGTCCTCTGCTCCAACCCATACACCTGTGATAAGGTGTGGCACGATCCCGATGAACCAACCGTCAGAATGATTTTGTGTCGTCCCTGTTTTGCCTGATATCTGTGCATGGAAATTATACCTGTACCTTAGTCTTGCCCCCGTACCAAAATTTATTACTCCCTCCATCAGGTTAAGCATGAGATATGCTGTTTTCTCGCTTATCGATTCTGACATTTCCGGTTGAAAGGACGCCAGCAGATTACCATTCTTATCCTCTATTCTCTTCACATATACGGGCGTTGCATGTATCCCCTTATTTGCAAATGTGGCATATGCTGTAACCATTTCCTCTACACTCATGTCAGATGTGCCGTATATCATAGGTGGAACAGGATCAATATAACTTTTTATCCCCATCTTATAAGCAATACTCGCTATTGGCTGGGGTTTAAACCTTTTCACAAGCCATGCAGAAATATTATTCTCTGATAATGCCAGTCCCCATTTCAGTGTCTTCATCTGGTTCAAGTCCTTAGGTTTACTGTGACTCTTGGGAATCCAGACAGTATCCTTACCATCAATATTTACCTTAAACACCTGAGTTGAATTGAGGACCTTTTCGCAGGGAGAAAAGCCTTCCTGCATCGCCAGGATATACAAAAAAGGCTTAAATGTTGACCCTGCCTGCCTTTTACCCTGGTTAACATGATCATATTTAAAATAACTGAAATCCAGTCCGCCGATATAAGCCTTAACATAACCTGTAACAGGATCCATTGACATCATTCCTGTCTGAAGAAAATGCTTATAATAAAGAATTGAATCAAGGGCTGTCATGACAGTATCGACGGGTCCTCTCCAGTTGAAAACCGTCATGCTCACGGGCACATTGAATGCCCGGCGAATAGAATCACTTGAAACACCCTGTTTTCTCAGCTTTCTACCCCTGTCAGAATTAATTATCGCCCTCCAGAGAATATCGTTTATTTGCTCTGGCGTAAGGTCTTCGGAGAAGGGGGCATCTCTCTTGTTTTTCTTCTCTTTGAAAAATTCATTCTGAAGATAACCTCCGATATATTCCCTTATAGCATCTTCAGCATATTGCTGCATCCTGGAATCGACAGTAGTAAATATTTTTAAGCCGTCAGTATATAAGTCGTAGGGAGTATTGTCAGACTTCATGTTTTTATTGCACCAGCCAAATAACGGATCAGTTTCCCATTTTACCGAATCCTCCCTGAACCTGCTGTACAAAAAATAATTTGTCACTTCAGGCTTTACGGCAGTCAATGTTCTTCTTATGAATTCCCTGAAGTAAGTAGCCGGCCCTAAATTATGAGATATTTTTTGATATTTTATTTCTACAGGAAGCATCTTTATTGAGTCATATTCATGCTCTTCGAGGAATCCGTATTTATGCATCTGTGAAAGGACTATATTTCTCCTGATTAATGCACTTTCTTTGTACTTCTCCCTTAATGGATTATATAGGATCGGATTTTTTGCCATTCCCACGAGCATTGCTGCTTCTTCAATTTTAAGTGAATCAGGTGTAGTATTGAAATAAACACTTGCCGCTGATTCTATACCAACAGCTGTATATAAAAAATCCACCTGGTTAAGATACATAGTAATTATTTCCTGCTTTGTATATGATCTTTCAAGCTTAACAGCGGTTACCCATTCCCGCAGTTTTGTAATTACAAGGCTCTTGGTTCTTTTAATACCTGAACTAAAACTTATTGTATCACGCGGAAACAGGTTTTTTGCAAGTTGCTGGGAAATAGTGCTGCCACCCCCGCTTGTTCTGTGGCCTCCCAGCACAGTCCTGAAGAATACTCTTGCCAGTCCGCGTGCATCAATTCCGGAATGCCTGTGAAACCTTATATCCTCAGTAGCTATTAAAGCATTTATCAGATGCTGTGGGAAATCTTCATACTCAACAAATGTACGATTCTGATTTTTGTAATAAAATGATCCCAGCACGATCCCGTCATCACTTATAACCTGTGTAGCCAGATTAATATTGGGATTTTCCAGTTCCTCGAAGTTAGGCATATATCCAAGCTTACCCCTGGCAACCATGATGAAAATAACTATCAGGAATATAAAAGGAAATGTAAAGACAGACCAGAAGATTGTGTTAATTTTTATTTTTCTGATTTTTGCTTTGTCCATAATTAAATCGTGGTGTATATCGTAAAAATAATAATTATTTAAATTAAAATTTTGAACTTAATGTTGTATTTGTATTACTTTGTGAAGTTTTTAATAGAATAATTAATGATAAATAATTTAGTAATAGTTGAATCACCGGCCAAGGCAAGGACAATTGAGAAATTCCTGGGTAAAGATTTTCATGTAACATCAAGTATGGGTCATATTCGTGATTTATCAAAAAAAGACTTTGGTATTGATATTAATAACAATTATGAGCCCAAATATATTGTTCCTGAAGATAAAATGAAAATCGTATCAGAATTAAAGAAGATGGTTAAGGATACGAAAACTGTATGGCTGGCATCGGATGAAGACAGGGAAGGAGAAGCGATAGCCTGGCATTTATATGAAGTACTTGATCTTAAGAAAGAAAATACAA
>CAZBUF010000314.1:0-5103 GCA_964495025.1 uncultured Bacteroidales bacterium
CCTTTGTATACCCTTGACTGGTCATTTACCAGTGAGGTTTCATAACCTGCCCGTTGTGAATACATCCTGTCTGAGCTCAAATTCTGACTTTGAGAGTCCACAGTCCAGTCAGCTCCATCAATTACACTGGATTCATAATCACCATCCTGATAGTTTTTATAATATGCTTTTTTATAATTCCATCTGTTAATTGATTCTGCGTCAGTAACGGGCCTGTACCTTAACCTCCCAAGGCTATCCTTTTCTGCAACATTTCCTTCTTCATCCCTTACCAGTGTCTGGAACACATTTCCCCTGAAAGGATTGAATTCTTCAAAATCTTCAAATGACAGTGGCCTGTAAACATCTTCCACCCACTCGTTAACATTACCAGCCATACAATACAATCCGTAATCATTTGGCCAGAAAGACTCAACCGGTGCGGGAATTGAAGCATTATCATTCAGATCACCGGCAACACCCATCATATCACCTTTGCTACGTATGAAATTTGCTCTCATCTGACCTCTGTATTTCTTTAAATCATTTCTTACATTATGTCCATCCCACGGATATATCCTGCGTTCATAGATCCTCTCTTCAAATGAATTGCCGATTAGGGCAAGAGCGGCATATTCCCATTCTGCTTCAGTTGGCAAGCGGTATCTTGGCAATAATATACCATCTTCCATCTGTACTCTTCTGAATTCTTTATTCGGATCAAGGCTGGGTAAATTCTTGTTAATTAATCCTTCATACTGCCCTGCCAGGTATGATTCAGTGTTAAAGTTCTCTTCGCCCAGCTGATTCGGATCAGGATTTAAAATACCTTCACTTATCAAAATCATTTCATTTACCCTGTCAGTCCTCCATGCACAATAATCAGATGCCTGAAGCCAGTTAATACCTATCACAGGATAATCATTATATGCAGGATGCCTGAAATAGTATAAAACATAAGGCTCATTATAAGCCATGGGACGCCTCCATACCAGTGTATCCGGCAAAGCCTTTCTATATACTTCCGGATATTCAACAAAAACTCTATGTATCCAATACAGGTATTCCCTGTAATCAACATTTCTTATCTCGGTCTGATCCATATAAAAAGAGCTCACAGTAACTCTTTTGGGAACATTGTTCCAATCATAAAGCAAATCCTGCTCAACCCTGCCCATTGAAAAAGTCCCGCCTTCAATAAATATCAATCCGGGGCCTGTCTCCTGCTCATATCCAAATTTCACTTCAAAACCTCCCATATCAGGATCATTGTAATTCCATTCTGTTGTAGTGGAAGACTTCCTTGTACCACCGCCTCCACAAGCTGATAATATAAGAATCAGAATTGCAATTTTCGGAATAGCAAAAAACTTAATATTCATAGCTTTTTAGTTTTTGTTTTTCAAATATAAATAATTTTATCCTTAATATACAATAATTACTTTAAAATAACTATAACCTGGGGTATTTTATTGCCCTGTGCTTTCTTCTTTTTTCATGGTGCCGGATTGTTAGCTGGAAAGTTACTTCATGCGCTCCCAGCTTATAAGTCAGAAAGCCGGCACGCGTTAAATTTATATCATAACTGTATGATAATTTGTAATTCGGCTGTATAAATCCTGCCAATGCTGTTAATGAACTGAAACTGAATTTAAAATCATTCTTTAACCATAAACCAAATGATAAGGAAGATACTGATAAACCCGATCCATAAACAAGCTGATGATGTTGTTTACATTTCTGAAATAATATCGAAGGCCTTAACACAGCAGGATCCACTCCATGGCCCACTACCAGAGGTATTTTACCTGAGGCGTGAAAAGAATAACTTCTAAAAAACACGTTATTATCATTCGTGCTGAAATAACCTCCTGGCTGGGTTATATGCTGTATCGAAAAGCCGGCATCAAACATATCATAAAATTCAGCCATGAATCCCAGTGAAAAATCCCAGAATGTGCTTTTTACAGTTTCAAATACATCCTGTCCGTTAGTAATCCCCTGACCACCATTTATATCTGATTCAAATATAAGATTATCAGCATTAAGGTTCTTAAAATAATAAGAAGCCCTTAATCCCGCATTTAAAAATATCCGGGGATTGAATTTTATGCGGTAAGCATAGGTTGTATTTACTGAAGTGCTTGTTATAATTCCCCCTCCCTGCACGTCGTTTAAAAAATGAAAGCCGAGACCACTTTTATATTTTATCATTGGAGCAGAAAATGAAGCCCCATAAGTAACAAATGCATCCTTTAGTCCGGGCCATTGATTCCTGTATGTCACAGAAGCTTCATAACCGGTAAGTGAACTAACAAATGCCGGGTTCAGGTAAATTAAATTAGCAGAGTAATTTGAAAAATACGGATCCTGAGCAAAATTCTCCAAATTGCTTAATATTGAAATAATTAATATTAGAGTAAATTTAATATACATAATTAAACTTAAACGCCAATTTTTTGTTAAAATATTACATTTTGCAATAATTTATTAACACTATCGTTTAAAAAATAAATAACCCCTAAAATCAACATTTTTTTAATATTTTCGAAATCTGGTATTTTTGAAATTGCATATGAGGTATCTTTTAGTTTTATTAACAGTACTGGCAATGAATAGCCCTGCGCAGGATATTGTGACTGACAGGACAATTACCTGGGGTGCAAATAAGCCGGTATCAGATAATATCTACGAGATTACAGTCTCCGTTACCCAATCAGAATATTTATTCTTCGAAGGCGCTGTCTATCCTGACCCTGTTACAATATTACCGTATTATTATGAACTTATAAAATTAAATAATTATTATAACAACGGTAATTTAGTCATCACTGATCAGATTTATAAACCTGTTGATAGTATTAATATTCAAAATGTTAAGTTTTTAGAAAAAATTCCCGGCAAATTAAGCTGGGAAAACACGGTTAGGTACAACAATAAAGAACCATATCTGCAATTAAGTTTTATGCCGCTGATAAAAAATCCTTCAACCGGTAATATTGAAAGGCTTGTAAGTTTTAAGATCAGATATGGCACAAATGGTTCACCCGGTGTGAAAATCATTAAGACAAAATCTGCAAAAAGCTACAGTAAGAACTCAGTTTTAGCAACCGGCAAATGGTGTAAAATAAAGATATCTGAGAGTGGGATATATAAACTTACATATAATGACATTCTGGCAATGGACCTGTTAAATCCATCAAATATAAGGATATACGGCAATGGCGGTAAAAAATTGCCGTACATGAATTCCAATCCGCGCCCTGATGATATAATTGAGAATGCCATTTTCATGGAAACAGGAAGTGATCCTGATTTTAATGAGGGTGATTATATATTATTCTATGCTGAAGGGCCTGTAACATGGGCCTATGATAATACAGAGCACATTTTTGAACATTCAGTCAATCCTTATTCAGATGCATCATATTATTTTTTAACTACCGATCTGGGCCCCGGTAAAAGAATCAGCAACTCAGAACAGGTTAATGAGCCTTATACACATTACCTGAACTCATTTGATGATTATGCTTATCACGAAAGAAACCTTGTTAACATTATTAAGTCGGGGAGGCACTGGCTGGGAGAAAAGATTGAAAATACCGTTTTAGACACAAGTTTTGTTTTCCCCGATATTGTCATAACTTCTCCCGTTACTTTAAAGACAAACCTTGTCAGCCGGGCAGGAGATAACAGATTAATTACTGTCAGCAGCGATAATAACTTGGTGGATCAGGTCACGATAAATGGCTTGTATATGTCATCGTTCACCGGTGTTTATGCAAATCAAAAAGCTCATATCACATCATTTACACCGGCGAACAAAACAATCAATATTAAAATAAGATATAATAAAGTGGCTCAATCTGATGAAGGCTGGTTGGATTATATTATACTGAATGTAAGAAATAATCTGGCGCTAAATGATGATGCCTTGTTTTTCAGGGACATAGAGTCAGTCGGACAGGGAAATGTTACACAATTTAATATCAGCAATGCCGGCAGCAATACTATAATATGGGATATTACTGACATATATAACATAAATGAGGTTAATGCAAATTTAAATGGTTCATTATTAAGTTTTAAAACAAGAGCTGACAGCCTCAGGGAGTTTGTTGCTTTTAACAGTAACGGCAATTTTTCCGGGCCGGTAATTGATGAAGACATATTGCATGTCGAGAAGCAGAACCTGCATGGCATAGAGCCTCATAACCTAATAATTGTCACACACCCCGATTTTATTGAGCAGTCAGAACAATTAGCTGATTTTCATAGGAATAACGACAATCTAAGTGTATATGTAACGACAACAGACAGGATTTTTAACGAGTTTTCTTCAGGTAAGCCTGATGTTTGCGCTATCCGTGATTTTGCAAAACTGTTATACGATAAGTCAGAAAAAGATAACAACTCACTAAAGTACTTGTTGCTCTTTGGTGACGGCTCATATAATAACTTCTCAAATCATCCTGACAATCCAAAATTCATTCTCACCTACCAGTCACAAAACTCATTGATTTTCAATAATTCATATGTCACTGATGATTTCTTCGGCTTGCTTGATGATGATGAGGGGGGGTCAGAAGAAATGGAAAAATACCTGCTGGATATTGGTGTAGGCAGGTTGCCTGTTAAAACCACCGAAGAAGCACAGACATTAGTTAACAAGATATTAGGATACAATACAAGCAATAATATGACCGACTGGCGCAATATTTTATGTTTTGTCGGAGACGATGGCGAGCATGACGACGGCATAAAGCATATGAATCAGGCAAACCAATTGGCTGACAGCATAATGAGCAATTATCCTGAATACAGGGTTAAAAAAATAATGCTTGATGCTTATAAACAGGTGACAACTTCAACAGGCGATAAATATCCTGATGTGGAAAGAACTATCGCTGACAATTTTAACTATGGGATGTTAATTTTTAATTATACGGGACATGGCAGTGAAAATGGCATTGCTAAAGAACAGATACTTCAGAAAAGTGATATTGAGAAACTTGAAAATAAGAATAAGTATCCTTTGTTCGTTACTGCAACATGTGAGTTCAGCCGGTTTGATGATTTAAGTGATGAGGACGGCATTATCCTTGAAAAAACATCGGCCGGTGA
>CAZBUF010000315.1:0-2800 GCA_964495025.1 uncultured Bacteroidales bacterium
TGTTCACTGAAGTAACCGATTATTTCCTTGAATATCTTATGTTCTATTTTTCCTGTATCCCTGTGCAGGATCATTAACCTTGATTCATCCCTGTTTTCAGTTGGATATTTTGCTATAAGTTCTTCCGGTAAGTTGTACTTGTATTGAGAAAGTTTCATAGTTTATTTATAGTTATATTTTAGCCCAGAATTATGTCGCCCGTTATACGTAAAAAACTCTATTTTGTTACATAAAATTCAGATGACTTTCAAAGTCTTTAACTGATAATGCGTTATCAAGTTTATACTGGCCAATAGCTGTTCTTACCAATCCTGTTAAATGAGCGCCTGAATTAAGTTTAAACCCGATATCACGGGCCAATGCCCTTATATATGTTCCTTTGCTGCAAATTACCCTGATTTTTAATTCAGGGGGATTAAAATTCAGCATATTAACTTCTTTGATGTGTACTTTGTTCGGCTCAAGACTGACTTTTTCCCCTTTTCTTGCATAATTATATGCTCTTACACCTTTAATGAACTTGGCAGAATAGCCGGGGGGGGACTGTAAAATTTCCCCTGTAAATTCTTTCAGCGCTTCATTAATTAAATTTTCATTAATATGGCTTATATCATATTTTTTATCAATTTCAGTTTCCAGGTCAAAAGAGGGTGTTGTTGCTCCGAGTTTAATTGTTGCAATATATTCTTTATCGTAATCCTGGTATTTGATAATTTCTTTTGTCAGGCCACCTGTACAGACTATCATCAATCCCGTAGCCAAAGGATCCAGTGTGCCGGCATGCCCGACTTTGAGTTTTTTCAGTTTATATTTTATTTCTATTGCTATCCTGATTTTTTTTACAACATCAAATGATGTCCAATATAATGGTTTATTTACAAGCAGGAGTTCACCTTTAATAAAATCCATCAGACAAGATTTAGTTCTATGCCAAAGGCTGATAATAATATTATTATAAGGCCAATCGCTATTCTGTAATAACCAAATACTTTAAAACCATGTTTAGTGAGATATGTGACAAATGATTTTATCGCGATCATTGCTACCAGGAAAGCTATAATATTACCTGCAATCAATATTCCGATATCAGCGCTTTCAATATTATCATAAGTTTTGAATAATTTGTATCCTGACGCAGCAAACATTGTAGGTACAGCCAGAAAAAAAGAAAATTCAGCAGCATTTTTCCGGGTTAGTTTTTGTGTCATCCCGCCGATTATTGTTGCGGCGGATCTTGAAATACCGGGGATCATGGCTATTACCTGAAAGCAACCAATTTTAAAGGCCTTAGGATATGTTATTTCCTGTTTTTGTGATGATTCTTTGAACCAGCTGTCAACGAAGACTAAAATAATACCCCCGGCAACAAGTGATATCGCAACCACAATAACATTATCAAGGAGCAAGTCGATATAACTACCAAGAAAGAAACCTATAACAGCAGCAGGAATAAAAGCGACAAACAATTTATAGTAGAAGGCAAACGATTTAAAGAATCTGCGCCAATACAGAACTACTACCGATAATATTGCCCCGAACTGAACACTAACAATGTAAGTATTAACAAATTCAGAACTTTGCATCCCAAGTATCTTCCCGGTAATGATCATATGGCCCGTAGATGATATCGGAAGGAATTCTGTTATTCCCTCAACAATAGCTATAATAATAACTTCAAACCAGCTCATAAATGATAACGATTTTTAATATGTTAAAGGGATTTATTTACTTTCTTTGGGCTTCTTCATAATTGCCCATATTTCAAACATATATCCGAATAGTACAATAATGGGAGCCAGTGTTATTCTTCTTGTACTAAATATTTCTTTTTCATTAAACACATCGGGGGACCCGGCTTTTCCACCCGTCATTAATAAAAAGCCAATTATTATAATAATAAAGCCAATAATAAGCAATATGTAATTTTCTTTTCCTAAAGCAAAATTAGATACATTGTTATCTTCTGTTTTAATAGCCATAATTTTAAATTTATGAATAAAGGTAATCGGTTTTGATATTTAAGTATCTGTTTACAGCAAAAAATGTTGATATCCAGCTTATGATAATTCCAATTAACAACACAATTATAAATAATATTATTAATAATTTATAATCCTGAAAATTTATTATACTTTCCAGCTCATTTTGGATGAAATAAATCATGGCTGTGATCATTCCAATTGCTATTAAGGCGCCAAATGAACCGTGTATAGCACTTTTATATAAAAAGGGCCTGCGTATAAAACTATTATTGGCCCCGACAATCTGCATTGTTCTTATAAGAAATCTTTTCGAATATATTGACAGGCGTATAGTATTATTAATTAATGTCAGTGCAATAAGAAATAATAATCCGCTGATAATCAGGATAAATATGCTTATTCTTTTCAGATTTTTATTAACCATATGTATAAGGGATTCCTGGTAATATACTTCATTTATCTGGGGAAAAACCCTGAGGTCATGTTTAATTACCTCAATACTGTCTGAATTAGCATATTCAGCGTACAGCCTTACATCAATAGATGGTTTCAACGGATTAAATCCGAGAAAATCGATGAAGTTTTCACCCAGTTCTTCCTGAAACTCAATAGCCGCCTGCTCTTTTGTAATATATTCAGTCTCTTTAACATAATGTTTGGCATCCAGGTTTTTCTGTATCAGTAAAATGTCTACCTCTTTTACATTATCCTTTAAATAAACGGTAAACTTCAGATTTTCTTTTACATAGTCAGATATCTTTTTTGTATTTAACAGCAACAGACCGATTATCCCAAGTAAGAACAGAACAAATGATATG
>CAZBUF010000316.1:0-5786 GCA_964495025.1 uncultured Bacteroidales bacterium
ACCGAATCAGGGTACTCCGGTACCAGGTTATATTTAAACCTGACAGGATTTGTAGGTCCTGTAGGACTGGAAATCAATACTTCAGATATAGTATTATTGCATAGTGTATCAATAACAGGACTAACCGAAAGTTTCAGTTCAGGTTCAATCCATATTGTTATTGTATCCTTAATTCCTTCACATGCCTGATTATCTGAAGCATCCAGAATAAAGGGTGTAATAACATATAATATTCTCTGGGCCGTATCACTCAGGTTCTCCAATTGTTGCGGTTCCGTATCCGCTATCGTTAATCCGTTCCTGTCAGAATATCCGCCTACCAAAGCAGGATTATCCGGTACAGCAACAAGATTGAATTCAATGCCGTTTAACTTTCCTCTTGTCGGTACTGTTGGAGTTGTCAATCCAATATTTAGAATTTCGCCGTCACATATAGTGTCAATAATCAACGACTTTGGTATTTCAACTTTGGCCGCAGGCTCAACCCATACCACAAGAGTATCCGTTATACCTTCACATTTCTGCCCCCCCTGATAGTTAACAAGATATGGTGTAATAACATATAAGATCTTTTGTGCGGTATCACTATTGTTTGTAAGCTGCTGTGCAATTGTACTGTCAGCGGTAAATCTTGATCCGCCTGAATATCCCGTTAATGATCCGGGGTTCTCAGGTTCAGCCGTAAAATTAAAGTCTACTCCTATAGTTGCTGCTGTAGGTGATGTAAATATAATGTTTGTAATATCATTATTGCATATTGTATCCACCTGCGGATCACCTGTCATTTTTGCCGTCGGTTCCACCCATACTTCCACGGTATCGTTTATACCTCCGCATTTCTGTGCCCCTGTAATATCTGTGGAAAAAGGTGTTATTACATACACTACTCTCTGTGCAGCGTCACTCGAATTCACCAGTTGCTGCCAGATACTGTCATTAATTATATAACCTGTTCCTCCGGAATAGCCAAATAATGAGTCAGGATTATCTGCCGTTGCCGTAAAATTAAACTCTACACCCACTGTGGGCCTTGTCGGTGAATCAAGATATATTGTTATATATTCATGGTTACAAATTGTATCGGACTGAGGTGTTGCCACTACCTTTTGGGTAGGTTCCACCCAAATATATACCGTGTCATTAATGCCTGTACATTTCTCCAGTTCCGATCCTGTTTCCCTGGTATATGGCGTTATTATGAACCTTACAAGTTTGGCCGTGTCGGTGCTGTTATGTATACTGTCCGTAATATTAAAAAGCGGTAGCAATCCGTTTTGCTGGCTGCTGGTTACCGTTATCCCTGCCGGTACTTCCAGGTCATACCTGAATCGCACTTCCCGTGTAGGGACACTCGGGCTTGTCAACAGAATATCCACCCTTTCATCATTACATATTGTATCAATCTGCGGGTTTCCGAGTACCTTCGGCGTCGGTTCCACCCATATATATGCCGTATCATTTATGCCTGTGCATTTCTCCAACTCTGATGCTGTCTCCCTGGTATAGGGAGTAATAATGAACCTCACCAGCTTCCATGAGTCTGTACTGTTATGTATGCTGTCAGTTATGTTAAAGAACGGCGGCAGTCCGTTCTGCTGCCCGCTTGTTACGGTGACCCCAATGGGGATATCCAGGCTGTACCTGAACCGTACCTCCCGCGTAGGAACACTCGCGCTCGTCAGCTGAATACTCACCCTGTCGTCATTACATATCGTGTCCGCCTGGGGTATGGCCGTTATCACAGCTGTTGGCTCTACATAAATTTCTACCGTATCATTTATACCTGCACATTTTTCTGTTTCTGACCCTGCTTCCCTGGTATATGGAGTAATTATGAACCTCACCAGCTTCCATGAGTCTGTACTGTTGTGTATACTGTCCGTTATATAGAAGTCCTGCGGTAGTCCGTTCTGCTGTCCGCTCACTACCGTAACGCCCGCCGGTATTTCCAGGTCGTACCTGAACCTTACATCCCGGGTCGGATAAGTCACACTTGTTAACCGTATGTTAACCTCATCATCATTGCATATTGTATCTGCCTGCGGTTCTCCAACTACCATAGGTGTTGGTTCAACCCATATATAAGCAGTGTCATTTATTCCGGTACATTTCTCCGACTCCGACGTTGCTTCCCTTGTGTATGGCGTAATAATAAATTTTACCAGTTTCGCCGTGTCGGTATTGTTATGTATGCTGTCAGTTATAATAAAGTCCGGTACAAGGCCTGTCTGTTGTCCGCTTGTCACAGTAACCCCTGTGGGGATATCCAGGCTGTACCTGAACCGTACCTCCCGTTTCGGGACACTTGGGCTTGTCAACAGAATATCCACTCTTTTATCATTACATATTGTATCAATCTGCGGATTTCCGAGTACCTTCGGTGTTGGTTCCACCCATATATATGCCGTATCATCTATGCCTGTACATTTCTCCGCCTCAGATCCTGCCTCTCTTGTATAGGGAGTAATTATAAACCTGACCAGTTTGGCCGAGTCAGTTATATTATGTATGCTGTCAGTTATTATAAAGTTTGGCGGCAGACCGGTTTGTTGTCCGTTTGCAACCGTTACCCCAAAAGGTATATCCAGGGCGTACCTGAATCTTACTTCCCGCGTAGGAATGCTGGGGCTTGTCAGTTCTATACTAACCCTGTTGTCATTGCATATTGTATCAGTTTGCGGAGTTACTGTTACAAGGGGTGTAGGCTCTACCCATATCTCTACCGTATCATTCACCCCGGAACATTCAATGTTTCCACCGGCATTAACCGTATATGGTGTAATTATATACCTTACCCTCTGTTTCTCATCCGAGAGGTTATCAAGTGTCTGTTGTATCCTCTCACTTATATCAAGTGTATCAGAATAATATCCAGTCACCTGCAAAGGATTTTCCGGTTCAGGTACAATTATGTACCTGATGCCATTTGTTGTTCCTGATAAGCTTTCAACTTCAATATCCGTTGTTTCTTCATCACATATGGTATCTTTCTCAACAACATCCAATAATATTGTCGGTTCCACCCATATATCCACAGTATCATTTATGCCCGGGCATTTCTCTGATTCTGAGCCTGTCTCTCTTGTATAAGGTGTAATAATAAATTGTACCCGTCTGGCTGAGTCTGTGCTATTATGTATACTGTCAGTTATTATGAAGTCCGGCACAAGGCCCGTCTGTTGTCCGCTGGTCACAGTGACCCCTGCAGGAATATCCAGATCGTACCTGAATCTTACCTCCCTGGCTGGTATACTTATGCTTGTCAGCCGGATATTTACCCTGTCGTCATTACATACCGTATCCGCCTGTGGTATGGCTGTTATCACAGGCGTTGGTTCTACATAAATTTCTACCGTATCATTTATACCTGTACATTTCTCTGCCTCAGATCCTGCCTCTCTTGTGTACGGAGTGATTATGAACCTTACCAGTTGCGCCGTATCAGTATTGTTATGTATGCTGTCAGTTATTTTAAAGTTCGGCGGCAGTTCTGTTTGTTGTCCGCTTATTACTGTAACCCCGGGCGGTATGTCAAGATCATACCTTAACCTGACCTGGCGCGTCGGGATGCTGACGCTGACGAGTCTTATGTCCACTCTCCGGTCATTACAAATGGTATCTGCCGGCGGTATCCCCACTACCTGCGGTGTGGGTTCCACCCAAATATCTGCAGTATCGTTCACCCCTGCACATTCCGTAAGCCCTCCGGTTCCAATTGTGAAAGGTTTAATAATGTATCTTACTCTTTGTTTATTATTCGAAAGGTTATTAAGCTGTTGCTGAATATGCTCTGAAATATCCAGCGTGTCAGGATAGTATCCTGTTATCTGTAAAGGATTATCCGGTTCAGGTGTAATTATATAACTGATACCTGATGTTGTTATTGATGAACTCGTTACTTCTATATCCGTAGTCTCATCATCACATATAGTATCCTTTTCAATTACACTCACTGTTACAGTAGGTTCCACCCAAATATCAACCGTATCATTGATCCCCGGACACTTAATAAGTCCTCCTGCATATGAAGCATAAGGGGTTAAAACATACATTACCCTTTGTTTCTCATCTGAAAGGTTGTTCAGCTGTTGCTGTATATGTTCACTTATATCAAGTGTTTCAGTGTAATAGCCCGATATCTGAAGAGGATTATCCGCTTCAGGTGCAATTATATATCTGATACCTGACGTTGTTATTGATGAACTCGTCACTTCTATATCCGTGGTCTCATTATCACATATAGTATCCCTTTCAACCACACTTATCAGAACTGTTGGTTCCACATATATATCTATAGTATCATTTATGCCTGCGCATTTTACCGCTCCGGCTCCATTAATACTATAGGGTGTTATTATATATTTTACTCTTTGATTTTCATCCGACAGGTTATCCAGCTGTTGTTTTATATTTTCGGAAATATCAAGTGTGTCAGTATAATATCCTGCCACCTGGAGAGGATTATCCGGTTCAGGGGTAATTATATATTTAATACCAAATGTTGTCAACGAGGTACCCGTTACTTCTATATCTGTTGTTTCATCATCACATATAGTATCACTTTCGGCAATAACACTCACCGTTACTGTCGGCTCTACCCATATGTCCACTGTCGAGTCTGTGCCCGCACACTTGTTGTCGCCGCTGCCGTCAACCGTCCATGGTGTTATTGTATACTGTACAAGCTGCTTGGTGGTGCTCGTATTATCAAGGATCTGGATGATGTCAGTGCCCATGGCCTGCCCGTTGCCCACGCTGCTGCTCTCACCCGTTATGTCCGGATTATTTACCACTGTCCATGTATAACGCATGCCCAGTGTAGGGCCATCGCCGCTTGTTACCGTTATGGCCGTTGCCGTATTATCACATATCGTATCAGGGGAGGCCAGTACCGTTAACGTCGGCTCTACCCAGACAGATACCGTACTGTTAGCACCCGCACACAATGCCGTATCATTGACAGCATCATATAAATATGGTGTAATTATGAATTCAACCTGTTTTTTTGTATTGGAACTGTTAATCAGTGTATCTCTAATATAAGAGTCTTTGCGTAAATTGAAAGTATCGCCCTGTAAAATCGTAACATCAGCAGGCAGATTAACACCATACCTGAACCTGATGCCATAGTGTATAGTATCAGTTGGCGTTACCAGCTTAATATTTGTAGTATCGCCACTGCATATGGTATCTGTTTCAGGGGTTGGATCAACAAGAGCCAGAGGCTCAATATCAACCTGCAAGGTATCAACCTGCCAGCTTCGCAATGTATTAATATAATCCAGGATCATTACCATTGTATCAGCTGCCGGTCCGTCCCAGTCGACATAAATAGCGGTGTCTTCTTCAGAACCGCTTATACTTCCCCCGGCAACACCCCAGTAAAATGTATGATCAGGCTTGTCATTTACATAGTAATATGTTACGGTTTCATCATGGCACACGATAGTGTCCTCACTCTGAATTTCAGGAGGGGGTACCGAGATAATGTCTACCGTATAGGTTATGGTTGTATCAGTCAGAAGCGTTGTGCTGTTCTCAACCTCAAGCTTCACGGTCCCTGAGGGTGGCGTCCCCCATCTGATAATCACAGAATCAGCGGCTCCCGATGCATAAGCAGGTGTTCCCCCGTTAATTGTCCAGTCATAGGTTCTGCCGTTCACTGCCGGGATCGAATACAGGGCCCAGCAGTTTTCACAGGATTCGAATGTATAGTTGGAACCCGTAAGCTGTGCTGAAGCAGAATTAAAGTCGTAAGGATAATTCTGGTTGATATACTCCGTTTT